>NZ_JAWOAI010000329.1:0-11357 GCF_033194735.1 Streptomyces sp. W16 | reverse complement strand
GTCGTGCGGGGCGAGCAGCGGGGCGGCGACCACGATCACCAGCCAGAACACGGCGACCAGGCCGCCGGTGACGGCGAGCGGCCGGCGCCAGGCGGGCGGCAGCCGTCGTAGCAGGGAGAACTTCGCTCCCCTTTCCGTACTGCGTTTCACTGCACCCTCACCCTCGGGTCGATCACGCCGTACAGGACGTCCACGGCGAGGTTGACGGTCAGGTACACCAGGCCCACGACGAGTCCGACGCCCATGACGGCGGGCAGGTCGAGGGTGGTCGCGCTGCGGTAGGCGTAGGCGCCCAGGCCCGGCCAGGCGAAGATCGACTCGACCAGGACGGTGCCCGACAGCAGCGCCCCGAAGGCCAGTCCGGCGACCGTGACGACGGGGACGAGGGCAGCCCGGAGGACGTATTGGAAGAGGACGGTCCGGCCGGGCAGGCCCTTGGCGCGGGCTGCGCGGACGTAGTCCTGGTTCAGCACTTCCAGGACGGCGGAGCGGGTGAAACGGGTGAGCAGGCCGACGGTGTACGCCGTCAACACCAGTGCGGGCAGGGCGAGATGGCCCACCGCGTTCCAGAACACCGGCCACTGGCCGGCGAGTGCCGCGTCGACCGTGTAGAGGCCCGTGACATGCGGGGGCGCTGTCATACCGGGGTCGAGGCGACCGCTGCCGGGGGCCCAGCCGAGGCGGTAGAAGAAGATGTAGAAGGCGAGCAGCGCCAGCCAGAAGGTCGGCACCGACACCCCCAGCAGGCTGACGACACGCAGGAGTTGGTCGGTGAAGCGGTCACGGCGCAGTGCCGCCACGACTCCGAACGCCACGCCCACGACCAGCGAGACCACGATCGCGGCCCCGGCGAGTTCCAGGGTGGCGGGGACGGCGGTGGACAGGTCGGTGAGGACCGACTGGTGGCTCTGCTGGGACTCGCCGAGGTCGCCGTGGAGGAGGTTGCCGAGGTAGGTGACGTACTGGACCGGCAGTGGCTTGTCGAGGCCGTAGTGGTGGCGGAACTGCGCGACGATCGCCGGGTCGCCGATCGCCCGCTGACCGAGGTTGGCCGCCGCCGGGTCGCCGGGGACGAGGTTGGTGAGGACGAACGTCACCAGGGTCACACCGACGGCGAGCAGGACGGCGGTGGCGGTACGGCGGAGGAGGAAGCGGGCGAGGGGGTGGCGGGCGAGGAACCGTCTGCCACCGCCCGTGTCCTTACTTCGTGCCCAGCGCGGCGACATCGATCGTCCATACGGGGTTGTAGGCGACGCCGGTGACGGACGCGGCGGAGACGGTGTTGCGGCTCGGCTGCATCAGCGGGATGAAGGGGCCGTCGGTGTTCAGCTTGGTCTGGATCTGCTCGTAGAGCGTCTTGCGGGTGTCGTCGCCGATCGTCGTGGCGGCCTTGTCGCCGAGCGCGGTGAGGGCGGGGTCGGCGCCGGCCTTCCAGCCCGCGCGCAGGCCGACCAGGTTGCCGGGCAGGAAGGCAAGGTAGTCGCTGGGGTCCGGGTAGTCCGGGCCCCAGTACCAGAGGCCCAACTGCTCTTTGCCGTTGCGGTAGTTGTCCAGTTCCGTGGTGGTCGGCGCAGGGGCGAGCGTGACGGTGATGCCGACCTCCTTCAGCTGTGCCTGGACCCGTTCGGCGAGGGTCTGCAGGGACAGTCCGTCGACGGTCAGGTCGCTGGCGTAGCCGAGCGTCACGGACGGCTTGGCGATCCCGCTCGCCTTCAGGGCCGCCTTCGCTCCGGCGAGGTCGCGGCCGGCGGCCTCGGAGGCGGGCAGCGCGCCGAGGAAGGTCGACGGGATGATCCCGGCGGGCTGGACGGAGCCGCTGCCGGCGAGCGAGAGCAGGCTCTTGTAGTCGATGCCCTTGCGCACCGCCTCCGCGAACTTCGCGTTGGCCGTCGTACTGCTGACCTTGGTGTTGCGGTTGAGCAGCAGGAAGATCACGTCCGAGGACGCGCCGCTGTCCACCTTGAGCCCGCCGCCGATGCCGCTGACCTGGTCGGAGGTGAGGTCGAGGGCGATCTGGCTGTCGCCGCGCTGGACGTTAAGTTTCTGGGTGGGTGCCTGGACGTTGCGGATGACGATCTTGTCGTAGGCCGGCTTGTCCGAGCCGGTGTACTTGGGGTTCTTCGTCAGGACGACCTGGGTGTTCGTGTTGAACGAGGTGAGCGTGTACGGGCCGGAGCCGGCCGACGCGGTGTTGAGGTACTTCTCCGCCCCGTCCGTCGCGGTCGCCGAGCCGCCGTGGGCCTGGACCGTCTTCGCGCTGAGGATGCCGAGCGCGGGGTTGGGGAGGATGAAGGGCAGCGCCGGGTTGGCCTTCTTGGAGACCAGGGTGACGGTGGAGGCGTCCGTCTTGGTGACCGTGACGCCGTCGAGCAGGAACGACGGGTTGCCCTTGAGCGCGATCACCCGGTTCAGCGAGAAGACGACGTCGTCGGCGGTGACCGCGCTGCCGTCCGCGAACTTCGCGCCCGTCCGCAGGTGGAGGGTGAGTGTCCTGCCGTCCGCGGACTGCTCGTACGAGGAGGCCAGCCCCGGCACCGGCTTGGTGACGTCGGAGCCCTTGAAGGTCAGCAGCGTCTCGTAGAGCGCCTTGTCGACGATCTGCCCGGTCGGCTCGAACTCACGGCCCGGGTCGGCGGTCTTCAGGTTGAACGACGTGTCGACGACCAGGGTCTTGCCGGCCGAGGAGCCGGAGGCGCTCGTACCGCCGGAGCAGGCGCTCAGGGCGAGCGCCGCGACCGCGACGAGGGAGAGTGCCACCGGGTACGAACCGGCACTGGATCTGGGCATGCGTGCCTCCGTGAGCAGGGCGGAGCGGAAGAAGGCCGGGCGGGAACGGACGGACACCGGGAGGGGACCTGGACGATTCGCCGTTAGGGTGGGCTGAAACTAACCAGGACTTTCGGCCGACGGGATCACCGCGAGACGAAAATCGACGGAGAGGCGCGAACATGGAAGATCTGTCGACCTCGGAGACCCCTCCCGAACGCCGCTCTGGACGGATCGGCATCGGCCTTGCCCTGGATTCGGTGCATTTCAAGATCCTCGATGTACTGCGCACCCAGGGCCGGATCTCCGTCGCGGCCCTCGCGGAACGCGTCGGTGTCTCGCGCGCGAACGCCTACACCCGCCTCGAAGCCCTGCGTGCCGACGGCGTGATCAACGGCTTCAGCGCCCGCGTCGACCACACCAGGGTCGGGCTGGAGATCTGCGCCCTGATCTTCGTCACGGTCCGCCAGGAACTGTGGAAGCAGTTCCGCACGGCTCTGGCCCAGATGCCGGAGGTGGAGTACTGCGCCGTCACGACCGGCCAGCACGACGCCATGATCCAGATCCGGGTGGCCGACGTCTCCGCCGTGCACCGCCTGGTCACCGACCGGCTGTCCACGATTCCCGCGGTTCGCGCCACCGAGACGGTGATCATCCTGGACGAGGTGCTCCGCCGCCCCTACGTCCTGCCGTCCGCGCCCCGCTCCAGCGAGCCGACGGCCGGCACTCCCCAGGACAGCTCCGGCACGAGCCAGTTCGGCATGACCCGCTTCATCCGAGCCGCCGAAGGCCGGGCCGACCTCCAGCGCACGTCCGAGCCGGAGGACTGACCGGGGTCCCGCACGCTCACGGCCGGGGCATTGTCAGTGGTGACAGGCAGGATGACAGTCATGACTACACCAGCTGCAGTGATCGTGGATGCCGCCGGCTACGCACAGGCGGTCGAGGACGCGGTGAAGGCGTCGGCCGCCTACTACACCGGCGGCACCTCCGTGCTGGACGACGACTCCTACGACCGGCTGGTGCGCGGCATCACGGCGTGGGAGGCCGACCATCCCGATCAGGTGCTGCCCGACTCCCCGTCCGGAAAGGTCGCCGGCGGCGCGGTCGAGGGCGACGTCCCGCACACGGTGGCGATGCTGAGCCTGGACAACGTGTTCTCCCCCGAGGAGTTCACCACCTGGACCGCCTCACTGGCCCGAAGAACCGACCACGAGATCACGCGGTTCAGCGTGGAGCCGAAGCTCGACGGCCTCGCGATCGCGGCCCGCTACACCCAGGGCCGCCTCACCAGGCTGATCACCCGCGGCGACGGGACGGCCGGCGAGGACGTGTCGCACGCGATCGGCACCATCGAGGGCCTGCCCGCCGAGCTGACCGAGCCGGTCACCGTCGAGGTGCGCGGCGAAGTCCTGATGACCACCGCCCAGTTCGAGCACGCGAACGAGGTCCGCACCGCGCACGACGGGCAGCCGTTCGCCAACCCGCGCGGCGCGTCGGCGGGCACGCTGCGCGCCAAGGAACGCGCCTACACCGTGCCGATGACGTTCTTCGGCTACGGCCTGCTCCCCCTCGCCGACACCGAGGCGGGGCTCGCGGCGCGGCTGGGCGAGCTCGCGCACAGCGAACTCATGGACCAAACGGCCGCGTTCGGCATCAACACCACCGCCACCACGCCTGTGCCCGGCATCACCGCCGACACGGTCGAGGAGGTGCTGACCCGGGTGCGGGAGATCGCCGCGCTGCGGGCCGGGCTGCCGTTCGGGATCGACGGGATCGTCATCAAGGCCGACCTCGCCGCCGACCAGCGGGCCGCCGGGTCGGGCTCGCGGGCCCCGCGCTGGGCGATCGCCTACAAGCTGCCCGCCGTGGAGAAGATCACCCGGCTGCTGGAGGTGGAGTGGAACGTGGGCCGCACCGGCATCATCGCCCCGCGCGCCGTCCTGGAGCCGGTGGAGATCGACGGGGCCACCATCACCTACGCCACCCTCCACAACCCCGGCGACATCACCCGCCGCGACCTGCGCCTGGGCGACCACGTCATGGTGCACCGGGCAGGCGATGTCATCCCCCGCGTCGAAGCGCCCGTCGCGCACCTGCGGACCGGCGACGAACAGCCCATCGTCTTCCCCGAGGTGTGCCCGCGCTGCGGTTCCGGCATCGACACCAGCGAACTGCGCTGGCGCTGCGAACAGGGCCGCAACTGCCATCTGGTCGCCGCCCTGTCCTACGCCGCCGGCCGCGACCAGCTCGACATCGAGGGCCTGGGCCACACCCGCGTCGTCCAACTCGTCGAAGCGGGCCTGGTCGCCGATCTCGCCGATCTGTTCGCGCTGACCCGCGACCAACTCCTGGGCCTGGAAAGGATGGGCGAGACCAGCACGGACAACCTCCTCGCCGCGATCGTCACGGCCAAGGGGCAGCCGCTGTCACGGGTGTTGTGCGCGCTCGGGGTGCGCGGCACCGGCCGGTCCATGTCCCGCCGTATCGCCCGTTACTTCGCCACCATGGACAACATCCGGGCCGCCGACGCGGAGGCGATGCAGCGGGTCGAGGGCATCGGCACCGAGAAGGCGCCCTCGATCGTCACCGAACTCGTCGAACTGGCCCCGCTCATCGACAGACTGGCCGCCGCCGGGGTCAACATGACCGAGCCCGGCGCGACCCCGCCCGCTCCGGTGACGGACGACGTTGCGGCCGACGGCGACGCTCCGGTGGACGCGACCGCGGCCACGGCGGACGGTCCGCTGGCCGGGATGGCGGTGGTCGTCACCGGTGCGATGACCGGCCCGCTGGAAAAGCTGAGCCGCAACGAGATGAACGAACTCGTCGAACGCGCCGGTGGCCGCTCCTCCTCCAGCGTCTCCAAGAAGACCACCCTGGTCGTCGCCGGCGCCAACGCGGGATCGAAGCGCGCCAAGGCCGAGTCGCTCGGCATCCGGCTCGCCACCCCGGACGAATTCGCGGTCCTGGTCGCCGACTACCTCGACTGAGGCCGTCCGTACGGGAGTTCCGCACGAGTGCTCCGCGTGGGTGTTCCGCAGCTCACAGTCGCCGACGGGGTGCGGCCGGGAACAACCCGGGCCGGTCGACCGTTCTTCAGCGTGTGCGGCCCCGGCTGGTCTCCCCCGTCCAGCCGGGGCCCCTTTCACTCCCAGGGGCGACCTCCCGCACTCCGCGACAAGGGCAGAATGGACGCCACACAGCCGCTGCGGATGGGGAGTTCATGGACACGCGTACATTCGACGCGCTGACCGAGTCGATGAAGAGCGCGTACGTCGCGGGTCTCAGTGAAGGCGCCGTGCCCCGCCCGGTCATCATGCCGCTCGTACACGGCGAGTTGGTCGGCCTGATCTGGCTGCGCCCGGTCGAGCCCGGCCGGGACGCGCTCACGGCGATCGCGTCGCTGTCGAACATCGCCGCGGCGGCCGGCGCCGACGAGGTCGTCCTCGCCTGGGAGACCCACGACGTGGCCACCGTCTGCGAACTTCCCGTCGACGGCCCCTCGCCCTGCCTCAACATGGTGCACGCCACGAAGGACGGCCACACACTCCACCAGTTCCCCTACACCGAGAACCCGGCATCGGCCGAACCGCGCTGGCAGCCGGCCCCGGCTCCCCAGCCCGACGGCAAGCTGGTGCCGCCCGTGCAGGCCGCGGTCGACTACGCCTTCACTCCCCTCGACCTGGACCACCCCTCCCCGTTCGGCGTCACGGTCGTCCTGATGGAAGAGGACGGCTACAACCTGCGCCTGACGGAGGCGTTCGCCTTCTGACCGCCCCCGGTCCGAGGGAGACCATCGTTCGGCACATCGCGCATTGCCGTTACAGACATGACACAGTTCACGCCACAACGGCACCGCGCGCCCGCCCCGGGCCTAGGCTGTGCCGGTGACCAGTGTCGATGTCGCCGCCCAACCCGCCGCCGAGAGCGGTCCCGAGCCGCGCACCCAGTCCCTGATGCTGACCTTCTTCGGCGCCCATGTACTGGGACGGCCCATCGCCGTGTCGTCGGGCAGCGTGATCGCCGCGCTCGGCAGGCTGGGCAGTACCGAGGAGGCGGTGCGGACCACCCTGAACCGCATGGTCAAACGCGATCTGCTGGAGCGCAGCCGGCAGGGCCGCAAGACGTACTTCGGACTGACACCGCACGCCGTCCAGGTACTGACGGACGGCCGGGACCGCATCTGGCGCACCGGCGCGGTGAACCGGGACTGGGACGGCCGCTGGACGATGGTCGGCTTCTCGCTGCCCGAGGCGTGGAGCCGCGAGCGGCACGATCTGCGCTCCCGGCTGATCTGGGCGGGCTTCGGCCCCCTGCAGAACGGTCTGTGGGTGGCCCCGGCGCCCGTCGACGTCCGCGAGATGGTGGCGGGCCTCGGCCTGGAGCCGTATCTGCGGGTGTTCCGGGCGGAGGTGGAGTCACCGACCGACGTCCGGGAGGTGCTTGAGCAGGCGTTCGACGTGCCGGCGATCGGCGCGCGCTACCGGGCGTTCCTGGAGCGCTGGGACCGCACCGACCCGCTGCCCGCGACGGCCTCCGGCGACGAACTCGCAGGCCAACTCCTCCTGCACACCGACTGGTTGGACCTCGTACGCCGGGACCCGCACCTGCCCGCCGAGCACCTTCCCGCGGACTGGCCGGCCGCCCAGGCGGAGACCGTCTTCCGCGGCCTGGCCAGCCGCTGGGACCGCCCGGCGGCCCGCGCAGCCGCACGTCTGCTGGACACCCTGACGCTGGGCTGATCCACCCCCGACGCCCCGCCGGTCCACCCTCGGACCCCGCACGCCCGGAGGCAGGCACCCGTCCGCCTCATTATTGGTCAGTCTATTGACGGCAATGAAAAAAGAGCCCTACATTCGCAGCGCTCTTCCAGCTCGTCCTTCCAGCCCGCTCCCCCACTCGGTCCCCCTCGACCCGCGGAGCCGCCGCCATGCCCCGACCCCGTCTCTCGACCCTCGCCGCAGCCTGCGCGACCGCCCTCGCAACCGCTCTGATCGGCCCGGTGACCAGCGCCCACGCCGCGACCGCCACCCACTACTCCGGCACGCTGACCGACGGCGCCACCTGGATCGCGGACACACCCGAACACTGGAACGGCACCCTGCTCCTGTTCAGCCACGGCTTCGGCCCTACGACCGCTGCCGACGCCCCGTCGCCCGCGGTGGCCCAGGCCCTGCTGGACGCCGGTTACGCCCTCGCCGGCTCCTCCTACGACCCGAGCGGCTCGATGTGGGCGCTCGACTCGGCCGAGCGGGACCAGTTCGCCGCGCTCACCGCCTTCCGCCGCCAGGTCGGCATCCCGACCCGGGTCATCTCGGTGGGCCAGTCCATGGGCGGCCTCGTCAACGCGCAGATCGCCCGCGACGGCGCCGGACGCGTCGACGGTGCGCTCGGCCTGTGCGGCCTGGTCGCGGGCGGTGTCGACCTGGACAACTACCAACTGGACGCGGAATACACCCTGGCCACGTTCTTCGACCCCGCCGATGCCGACGCCCTGGTGAGCCTGGGCAGCCCGGCCGACGGCGCGGCCCTCGCCAGTCGGCTCACAACTGCTGTGGAGACTGCGCAGCAGACTCCGGCGGGCCGCGCCCGGATCGCCCTGGCCGCCGCCTACCTCAACCTGACCGACTGGGCTCCAGGCCAACAGCCGCCCGCGCACGGCGACTTCGCGGGCCAGGAGCAGCAGCAGTACGCCTGGCTGGCTCAGGGGCTGCTCGGGTTCATCGTCCCGGCGCGCTGGTCGGTGGAGCAGTCGGCCGGCGGCAACACGTCCTGGAACAAGGGCGTCGACTACGCCGGACTGCTGCGCGGATCCGCCCACGCGAAGCAGGTCGAGGCGCTGTACCGCGACGCCGGGCTCGACCTGCGCAGCGATCTGAACCGGCTCACCCGAGGTGCGGACATCACGGCCGACCCGGCCGCGGTGGCCCGTCTGAAGCGGACCTCGACCGCCGGGCAGAGCCTGGCCGTACCGCTGCTGGACATCCACACCACCGCCGACCAACTGGTGCCCGTGGAACAGGAGTCGGCCTTCGCCGGGCGGGTACGCGCGGCCGGCGACTCCGCACTCCTGCGCCAGGCCTACGCGGCCCGCCAGAGTCACTGCAACTTCACCACCGCCGAGGTGGTCGCCGGTCTGCACGCCGTGGAACACCGGCTGGACTCCGGACGCTGGGACGACGCCGCCTCGGCTGCCCAACTCCAGCGCAGTGCCGATGAGTTGGGCCTCGACGGCGCCGCCTTCACCGACTACCGCCCGAGCCGCCTGACCGGCACCCGCTGATCCCGAAACGCCCGCCCGCATCTCTGTCCCGTCCCCGACTTCGCCCCCGTCCCCGCCCTGCACGCATCAGGAGCCCTCCGTGTCAATGACGACCGAACCGACCGAACCCTCCACCAGAACCGCCACCGGCCCCGGTCTGACCACCGGCACCCTGGTCGCCGGTCTCCTCGCCGTCTGCCTCGCTCAGATCGGCCTGGCCATACCGGCCACCCTCAACGGGCTGTTCCAGTCCGACCTGCACCCGGTCGGCTCCCAACTCACCTGGATCTCCGACGCGTTCCTGCTCCCGGTCGCCGTACTGGAGCTGACCTTCGGTCTGCTCGGCGACCTCTTCGGCCGCAAGCGGCTGCTGGTCGGCGGCGCCGCGCTGCTGGCCGTGGGCGAGCTGGTCAGCGCCACCTCCTCCGGCGTCCACCAACTCTGGACCGGACAGGCCCTGGCCGGGCTGGGAGCCGCCGCCCTGTTCCCGACCTCGCTGGCAATCCTGGCCGCCGGCACCACCTCACCCGCGCAACGGGCCCGCGTCATCGCGATGTGGGCGGCCCTGCTGTCCACCGGCGGGTTCATCGCACCGCTGCTCGGCGGTGTCACCGCCACCTACGGCTCCTGGCGATGGTCCTTCGTCGTGGTCACCGCCGTCGCCGTGGCGAGCGTCGCGGTCAGCGCCCTGTTCGCCGTCAGCTCCAGCGCCCCCGAGGGCCGTTCACTCGACATCGCGGGACAGGTCACCATCGGTCTGGGCCTGTTCTCCCTGCTCTACGCCATCATCCAGGGCCCGACGGACGGTTGGGCCTCGCCCTCGATCGTCATCGCCTTCGTGCTGGCGGCCGTGTTCCTCGCCGCCTTCGTGCTGGCCGAGAAGCGGGCCAAGTCCCCGCTCCTCCGCCTGGACCTCTTTCGCAACCGTGCCTTCGCGGTGGCCTCGATCGTGGCGGTGGTGGGCATGTTCGCCTTCCTCGGCACCGCCTACTCCGTGAGCATCCGGCTCGGCCCGGTGCAGGACCAGGCACCGATGCGCACAGGCCTGGCGTTCGTCCTCCTCAACGGCATCACCCTGGTGATGCTGCCGCTGACGGAACGACTGCTGCGAACCGTCGCCCCCGGTCTACTCCTGGGCACAGGGCTGCTGTTGATCGCGGCAGGCGACTACTGGGCGGCCACGCTCCCGATCACCGACACCGCCTTCACCTCACTGATCCTGCCGCTCGGTCTGGTCGGCCTGGGCTTCGCCATCACCGTCTCCTCGATCACGGCGACGGCCGTGAACACCGTGCCGACCCATCTGGCGGGCATGGCGAGCGCCACCACCAACCTGCTGCGCGACTTCGGCTTCACCCTCGGCCCGGCCGTCATCGGCGCGGTCGCCCTGAGCCGCGCGGCAAGCAGCTTCGCCGACTCCCTCGACAACTCGGCCCTGCCGCAGGCACTGAAGGGCGCGGGCACGGCCGTACTGGAGGAGGGCGGCCCACTCGCGGTGAACGGCGCCTCGGCGGCGTCCCCGAAACTGGCCGACCTGCACCCGCTCGCCCTGGACGCCCTCGGCCACGGCTACTCGATCGGCTTCGTCGTCTGCGGCAGCGCCGCCCTGTGCTCCGCGCTGTTGGCCCTCGCCACACTCCGCGGCCGGAACGCTTCGACCGTATGACGGGTCCACCCCAACCCGAAGCGCCCCCGCCAACCTCACCCGCATCGTCACCGTCGGCCTCATCGGTACCGCCATCCAGTGGTACGACCCTCGTACGCCACGCGCCTACGAGGGTCACCGCCGCCCTGGAGCCGCCAATCGGTGCAGCCGCAGGGCCAGTTGGATCTCCAGGGTGCGGGCCGGGTCCTGCCAGTCCTCACCGAGGAGTCTGCCCACGCGCTCCAGCCGCTGGGCCACGGTATTGACGTGGACGTGCAGGTCGTCCTTCGTGCGGGCCGGGCTCATGCCGCAGGCGAAGTACGCGTCGAGGGTACGCAGCAGATCGGTACCGCGACGCTCGTCGTACCGCATGACCGGGCCGATGGTCCGCTCGACGAATCCGCCGATGTCGCGGTCCCCGGCGAGAAGCAGTCCGAGGAAGCCGAAGTCCTCGGCGGCGGCGCCGTCTCCGCATCGCCCCAGGAAACGCAGGGCGTCGAGGCAACGCAGGCCCTCCTGGTAGGCGGCGACCACGGCGTCCGGCACCGCGGCGGGCTTCTCGACGGGCCCGGAGGCACCGACGGTGACCGCTTCGTGGACCGCCGCTCCCAGCTGGGCGGCGGTGCGCCGGGCCAGGTCCGTGGCGGTGTCGCCGGAGTCGAGGGGCAGCAGGAGGACGGT
>NZ_JAWOAI010000328.1:0-11438 GCF_033194735.1 Streptomyces sp. W16 | reverse complement strand
GCGCTCGCAGACTTGAGCCTGTGTGAGGCCTCGCACCAGTCCGGTCGCCCACACGATCCGCTCGGCGACATCGGCGGCGGCCACCCAGTGCCCCCGCCCCGCCGCCAACCGGGCCGCCGACACGGCCAGTTCGACCGCCTCGGGAATCGACGCCCCGTCAACTCCCGCGCTCACAGCGGCTGCCACCGCTGCGGCACCGGCGAGTGCGACGCCGGTGTTGTGGGTGAGGCTGCTCGCCTCCACCACCCTGTCAACCAGAGCGGACGGATCCGCGACCGGCACCGCGATGCCGACGGGGGCGATGCGCATCGCCGCGCCGTTGGTGGTGCCGTAACGCCCCACCTCGTCGACCGGGGTACCCGCGAGCACCTGCTCCACCGCGCGTTTCGTCGACGGCCCGAGGAGGTCGAGGGAGCCGCGGGCCCGCATGTCGTCCTCCCAGGTGACCAGGCGCCGGGCCAGTTCCGCCGGGTCGACTCGGCCCTTGCCGTCGAGCAGCAACCCGGCGAGCAGCAGGGCCTGTTCGGTGTCGTCGGTGACGGCTCCGGCCGGCATGCCGGCGGCCAGCGGATGGTCGGGGTCGGCCGGATGGAAGCCGGTGAGGAGCGGGCCGTAGCGTGCCGTGATCTGCGGGCGGGACAGCATTTGGGTGGGCATGCCGAGGGCGTCGCCGAGGGCGAGCCCGTGGAGGGCTCCGGTGGCGCGGCTCTGGAGGGTCATGGGTACTTTCCGGGGCGGGTTCAGCGGTTCAGCCGAAGGCGAGGGTGAGTTGGAAGTGGTCGGGGTCGAGGAGGCTCACGACATGTTCGACGAAGGAACCGTCGGCGGCCCTGCTGGTGCGGCGCGTGTCGAGGAACCAGTCACCCGGTTCGCGGCGCAGCAGTTCCGCCTCCCGCCCGTCGATCCGCCGCCCGCTCACCCGCTGTTCGCCGTGGTCGGGCCGCAGCCCGGCCCGCAGCATCACGTCGGTGAGCGACTCCTGGTCCAGTCCGCGGGACGGCAGGTCCCGCACCCCGGGTACGGGCGGCAGGAAACTGCGTTCGTACGACACGACGACCGCGTCCCCGACCAGTTCCCGTATCCGCTCGACGCAGACGAACTCGGTGGTGTTCAGGGTGAGTTGGCGGGCCAGCTCCTCGTCCCGCCTGGCGGCCACCTTCAGGGTCCGGACGCGGGTGTCGATGCCCTGGGTGGCGAGCGCGTGGGCCCAGCCGAGGCTGTCGTCCAGCGGGCGGCCGTCGAAGAGGACGTAGGAGCCCTTGCCGGTGCGGGTGGCGATCAGGCCGGCCTCGCTGAGTTCGGCGAGGGCCGCGCGGACGGTCGTACGGCTGACGCCGAAGCGTTGGGCCAGGGCGTGTTCGCCGGGGAGTTGCTCACCGGCGGGGCGGTGGCCGCTGCGGATCTCCTTGGCCAGGACCTCGGTGATGCGCTGGTGTTTGAGCCGGACGCCGGTCACGAGGCCTCCCCGACCGCCTCGGCGACGGTGACCACCCGGATCAGGGGCCGGTAGAGGTCCATGACGTGCAGCGCCTTGGCGTGGGAGTCGTCGTCCACACCCGCGCAGGCGTCGGCGACGACCAGTACCTCGGCTCCGGCGTCGGCCGCGGCGAGGGCCGTGGACAGGACGCAGCAGTCGGTGCTGACGCCCGCGAGGACGAGACGGCCGGTGCGGGCGACGCGCTCGGCGAGTGCCGGGGTCCACTTGCCGAACGTGGGCGCGTCCACGAAGTGCCGTGCCCGGGCGGCGAATTCGTCGGTCAGCCGCCAGAGCGGGGCGTCCGCCGGCTGGAGGGCGAAGGGCCACTGGTCGTAGTAGGCGCGCCAGGCGCCCTCGGGTTTCTCGGGGGCCAGGAAGCGGGTGAAGGTGACGTCTTCCCCGAAGGCCGGCAGCAGTCGCCGTACGCCTGCCGCCGCGTCCTCGAAGCGGGGGGTGGCCCAGGGGCTGTCGGGTTCGGCGAAGACGCGCTGCATGTCGATGACGGCGAGGTGGCCGGGTGCGGTGGTCATACGGCGGGCACCGCCTCGGGGCTCGCGGCCTGCTGCTCCTGGCGCTGGACGCGGGCGCGGCCCAGGGCGAGGGTGCCGAGGAAGCCGAGGGCGAGGGCGGCCAGGACGCCGAGGTTGGCGTAGGCCCAGGCGCCGGACTTGCCGCCGAGACCGAGCGGGTCGAGGAGGTAGCCCTGCCAAGTCAGCCAGCTGGCGGCCGTGTTGGTGACCAGGCCCCAGCCGATCGCGGTGGCGGCGAGGGTGAGCAGTAGAGGGGTGGGCGGTACGTCGCCGTAGCGGCCGGCCGGGCGGTAGAGGTCGCCCTCGTCGTAGTCGCGGCGGCGCAGGACGAGGTCGGCGAGCATGATGCCGCACCAGGCGGCGATGGGGACGCCGAGGGTGGTGAGGAAGCCCATGAACTGGCCGAGGAAGTCGTCGGCGAAGAACACGATGTAGACGGAGCCCGCGATCATCAGGACGCCGTCGACGAGCGCGGCGAGGTAGCGCGGCACCCGCAGGCCCGCGGAGAGGAGGGCCAGGCCGGAGGAGTAGATGTCGAGGACGGCGCCGCCGACCAGGCCGAGCACCGCGACCACGACGAACGGCACCAGGAACCAGGTGGGCAGGATCGTCGTCAGCGCGCCGATCGGGTCGGCGGCGACCGCCTTGTTCAGGGTGCTGGAGGAACCGGCGAGCAGCAGGCCGAAGACCAGCAGGAGCAGCGGGGCGACGGAGGCGCCGAAGGTGGTCCAGCCGATCACGCCTCTGCCGGACGAACTCCGGGGCAGATAGCGGGAGTAGTCGGCGGCGGCGTTTACCCAGCCGAGGCCGAAGCCGGTCATCATGAACACCAGCGCGCCGATGAACTCCTGGGCGGAGCCCGCCGGTACGGCGCTGACCGTGCTCCAGTGGATGTGGTCGGCGACGAGGGCGATGTAGACGACGGTGAGCACCGCGGTGACGACGGTGATGACCGTCTGGAGCCGCATGATCAGGTCGAAGCCCATGACTCCGCCGACGACGATGAGCGCGCCGACGATGATCAGCGCGACCACCTTGGTCTCGGTGCCGCCGCCCCAGCTGAGTCTGCTGAAGACGGTCGCGGTGGCCATGGTCGCGAGGGCGGTGAGGACGGTCTCCCAGCCGACGGTGAGGATCCAGGAGATCGCCGAGGGCAGCCGGTTGCCGCGGACGCCGTAGGCGGCGCGGCTGAGCACCATCGTGGGCGCGGAGCCGCGCTTGCCGGCGACCGCGATGAAGCCGCAGAGCAGGAAGGAGAACACGATGCCGATCACACCGGCGACGAGCGCCTGCCAGAAGGAGATCCCGAAGCCGAGCGCGAAGGCACCATAGCTCAATCCAAGAATGGACACATTTGCCCCGAACCAGGGCCAGAACAGCGTGCGTGGGGTGCCTTTGCGTTCGGCGTCGCCGATCACATCGAGGCCGTGGGTCTCGACCTGAAGTTGCCGGGACTGGGAAGTCTGGGAGTCCGCCATCGTCGACCCACCTGTCTAGACGTGTTCAGTCGAGGCTAGGTGCGGTGGTGACGGGCGTCAAGAGCGGACCGCTCCCTGTCAGTGGCAGTCGCCGTGGCGGCCGAGGGTCTCCACAGGGGTCGCACCGGGACGGGTCCACTGCGGGACGGGACGGCTGGTCCCGCCCCAGGTGGCGTTCCCGTCGGCGTCCGAACGCCAGTACCAGCAGGCGTCGCGGCCGGGCGGGTAGCCCTCGGGGGTGTCCTGCCACGCCTCGCCGCGGCCGTGGGGCGTCATGTCGAGCAGGGCGAGGGAGCCATTGACCGGCTCGTTGCCGCGGCCCGTCGTGGAGTAGGTGAGGAACACACGGTCGCCGTCGCGGAGGAAACAGTCGATGTGCCCCATCCCTCCGCCGATCCGCGGCTCCACGCCCCGCAGCGAGTACCAGGGCTGGGTGTAGCCCATGAACTCGACGTAAGGCGCCACCTCGTCCCACGCGCCCGCGGTCAGGACGGCGTACGAGACGCCCCGGGCGTTGAGGTAGACCGCGTCCTTCATGTGCCAGGCCGTGGTGGTGCAGCCCTCGCACTGGCCCTGGTGGGGTGCGTGGTCGTGCCACATGTGCTGGTACACCACAAGTTCGTCGCGCCCCTGGAACAGGTCGAGGAACGGGACCGGTCCGTCGGCGCCGGTGACCTCGACCGTCCCGTCGAGCTCGACCATCGGCAGCCGCCGCCGGGCCGCGGCGATCGCGTCGCCCTCACGCGTGTGCGCCTTCTCGCGGACCAGCAGCTTCTCGCGCGCCGCCGCCCAGGTCGCGAGGTCCACGACCGGCGGCCTGCTCGCGTTGTCGGGGGTGGTCGTCATGGGTGCCTCCGTGGTGTCTCGTGCCGGGCGGTGTCGTACGACGTCCTGTTCTACGACCGTCACCAGTACCGACTCGCGGGCCGACCGAAACTCATCGCGGCCGGATCGGTGTTCTCCGTCGCGTCCCGCCGTTCCGCTCACCGGCACAGGACGCGACAGACCGGCCGGCCGCCCCGAGGCTGTTCCCATCGGTCGGGGCGTCACGCGCGACCGCACCAGGTGTACCGCTGCCGTGAGTTCGCCAGGAGGCACCATGGAGCCGTCCGTGACGCGTGAGGGGTACGGCGAACCCGCCCGCACTCCCCGCGGAATCCTCTCCCGCGTCCGTGACCCGTTGGCCCTGCTGAGCGCGGAGTTCGACGGTGTTCACGACGTGTGGCGCTCGGCCGCGAACATGGTGTGTGTGGCCGGGCCGGAGTCCGCCCGTGCGGTCCTCGGCAACCGGGACGCGGTCGTCACCGAGGCGTCCGACTTCTACCGGACCCGGCACGGCGACTTCGGGCCGCGTGCGGCGCAGCTCCGGATCGGGCGCGCGGCCCGGGCCCTGATGCGTCGTCATCTGGACGCACGGCGCCAGGAGTTGCCCGGTCTGGTCGCCGAACTCCTCGCCCCCGGCGCCGTCTGGCCCGACGCGGGAAACCTGCTCGTCCTCCGCCATCTGCGAGACGTCCTGCTGCACCGGGACGCGCCGCCCCAACTGCGCGCCACCGTCGGACAGATCATCCATCGGGCGGTCCTGGCGGGCGCCCGGCACCGTTACTCGCCGCCGTCCCGAGTGCTCTTCCGGCGCCGCGCGCAGAACGTCCTGCAAACGGAAATTCGCGACCGGCAGCGGCGGTCGAACCCCACCCTCGACGCACGTGACCTGCTCGACGTCGTTGTGGGCGAGAGCGAGCCGGAGGCGGACCCGAAGGATCTCGCCGAGGTGTATCTCTCCTTCCTGTTCGCCGCCGTCGGCTCGGTCGGCTTCGCGCTCGGCTGGTCCGTATACCTGCTCGGTACGCACCCCGACT
The DNA here is from genome assembly GCF_033194735.1 of Streptomyces sp. W16. Classification (NCBI taxonomy): domain Bacteria; kingdom Bacillati; phylum Actinomycetota; class Actinomycetes; order Kitasatosporales; family Streptomycetaceae; genus Streptomyces; species Streptomyces sp. W16. Next base: position 6,094 of record NZ_JAWOAI010000328.1, on the reverse strand, counting down.
CCCTTGCGGCGGAGCCGAGTTGGACGGTGCGTGAGGCACTGCGGCTGTGGCCGGTGGCGTGGCTGTTCGCGCGGACGCCGAGCCATGTGCAGGAGCTCGGCGGGACGCAGGTCGGCCCGCGCGACCGACTCGCCGTCTGCACCTATCTGGTGCACCGGCATCCCGGGCACTGGGAGCGGCCGGACGAGTTCGTGCCGGAGCGCTGGGCGACGGCCGTGCCGGACGGGGCCTATCTCCCGTTCGGCCACGGGCCGCACACCTGCGCCGGGGCGACCGTCACCATGCGGCTCCTGGAAGACCTCGTCGGCATCATCACCCGTGACTGGCGGCTGTCGGTCACCCACGACGGCGCCGGTCCCCAGGTGGGCCCGGCGCTCGCTCCACCGCGTTTCACCGCGGTGCTGAGCGACCGCACCGGCAGTCCCGGAAGGAGGTGAACGCGCATGCGCGCCCTGTATCGCAAGACGAAGTCGGTCCTCAACGTCCGAGGCTCCTACGGCTACTTCTGGTACCAGTACCACCACATCTGACCGGACCGGCGCGGGGAACCGTCTGAGCGGCCGGCTCCCCGCGCCCCACGAGGGGAACGTTCACCATGACCACCCCGCAGCACCCCGAGGACTTCCTGCACTCCATCCGGGCGCGCAGCGCGGCCGAGGACGGGATCTTCTGGGTCGACGACACCCGGCTCGGCGTGTTCGAGCCGGAGGCGGCGCGCCGGGTCAGCGCCACGAATTGGCACCGGTTCGTGATGAACGACCGGCTGGTCGACATGGTGCGCCGGCGGCGCAGTCCCGAGGTGCGGTGGAGCCAGATCCGGGCCGCCTGGCTCACCCAGTTGCACACGCTGGCCACCGCCGAGCACCACGGCGGCCTCATCGACCGCATGGAGCAGGTCATCGACGAGCGGCTGGGCGAGGACGTGGACCTGGTGATGCTCACCCAGGACGTGGCGCTGCGGTCCATGCTGCCGGTCGCGCTGTCCGGCCTCACCGCCGGCGAGGCCGATATCGTGCGCCGGGACCTGGAGATGAAGCTGCTGCGGCTCGTCGCGCCCGCGCCGGGCGGGTTGTGGCACCAACTGCGGTTCGTCGCCGTGCAGTTGCGGTCCGGGCTGGTCGTGCGCCGGGTGCTGCGGCAACGCGCGAGCGGCAGGCGCAGGCGTGAGCCGGATCTCGCCGATCCTTTCGTCGACCTGCTGCCCCAACTCGGCATGGACCGCGCGCTGGACGTGGTGACCACGGTCCTCACCGCGATCGGCGGCCCGCCGGGCGCCGCCGCCGCGAGTCTGCTGTACGAGTTCGTCCGGCACCCCGAGTGGCAGCGCCGGCTGGCCGACGAGCTGTGCGCGGTGGACCCGGTGGAGTTCCGTACGGCGCCCACGCACGCGGCTCCGGTGACGCACCGGTTCGTCAAGGAGGTGCTGCGGCTGTGGAGTCCGCCGCTGCTGCTGGTCCGGCACAACAACCACCTCTTCGACTTCGGCAAGACCCGGCTGGAGCCCGGCGACTGGTATCTGCTGAGCCCGCATCTGATCCACCGTGACGAACGCGTCTGGAAGCAGCCCGACGTCTTCGACCCGGACCGTTTCCTGCCCGGCGCACCGCACGGGCCGGCCGACCGCGACTGCTATGTGCCGTTCGGCTGGGCGCCCAAGAAGTGCGTCGGCGCGAACATCGGCACCGTCCAACTCATGGCCCTGTGCCACCTGTTGTGCACCCGCTACCGGCTGACCGTCGACCACCCCGAGGACCTCACGATGGCCCTCCGCTTCGCTCCGATCCCGGAGAACTTCCGCGGCCGTCTCGCCCTGCGCCGACCGGGATCGTCGTCCGCCGGCCTCGAACTCCCGGAAAATTGTCCGTAATCCGTAACAGCGGGATCCCTCCGCTCGTTTATACCGTCCTGACGAATGCACGGAAGCGGACAACAGGACAGGGAACAGGGCGGACATGGCGCGTCATGGCGGGCGGGGTTGGTACGGCCGGGTACTCGCGGCGGCGGTCGGTGTGACGGCGGTGGCGGCGGCCACTTCCGTGTGGACCGCGCAGGCCGGTGTGGTCGACGCGCAGCGGGGCGGGGCCAATGCGCGTCCCGGCGCCTCCAGTTCGGCCCCGGCCCGGGTGGCGGCCGTGTCGGCGGAGATCGTGCACGCCTCCGACAAGGGCGCGCGGGGCGTCAACATCACCATCGACGACGGGCCGGACCCGACCTGGACACCGCAGGTGCTCCAAGTGCTGCGGGAGTACGGCGTGAAGGCCACCTTCTGCATGGTGGGCCCGCAGGCCGAGGCCCACCCGGACCTGGTCAAGGCGGTGGTGGCGGCCGGCCACCGGCTGTGCGACCACTCGGTGTCGCACGACACCACCATGGACAAGAAGTCCGAGGCCTACCAGTCGCAGGAGATCCTGAACGCCGCCGCCATGATCACCAAGGCTTCCGGGGGCGTACGGCCGCTGTACTACCGGGCGCCGGGCGGCGCGTTCACGCCGTACAGCCGGCATCTCGCCGCCGCGCAGGGCATGCGCCCGCTGGGGTGGAACATCGACTCCAAGGACTTCGAACTCCCCGGCACCGGCGCCATCGTCACCACCGTCAAGAGCGAACTGCCCAACGGGCCGACCATCCTGTTCCACGACGCCGGCGGCGACCGCTCCGAGACGGTGGCCGCGCTCCGCGAGATCCTGCCGTGGCTGAAGCAGCAGGGCTATTCGTTCGGTTTCCCGATGCGCTGAGCAGCGCGCCGAATTGACGGTCGTCGTATTTCGGGTGACAAATATGTGTGGGAAATGTGGAACGGCCGCCGAGGTGACGGTATTTAAGCGTGTCAGTGCCGATTCGCGCAGCTGTCGATTCACCATGAAGGCTTGCGGCGATATCACTCGTGCAGTAACTACGTGAAGCATGAACCTGTTCAACCGTGCTGCGCCCCTCCGCCGCCCGGCACCCCCCACGGCTCCGCAACGCCCCGCCGCCCCACCGGCGTTCACCCCCTCCGGCCTGCCCGATCCCGCCCTGGCGGCGCTGACCGGAGAATGGATGATCGACCCCGCGCACAGCCGGATCGGTTTCTCCGTCCGGCACGCCATGGTGACGACCGTGCGCGGGTCCTTCGCCGAATACAAAAGCCGGCTCTACTTCGACGGCGGCAACCCGGCCCGTTCGCGGGCGGAGATCGTGGTGGACACCGGCAGTGTCGACACCGGCGTGGAACAGCGCGACGCCCACTTGGTGGGGCGCGACTTCCTGGACTCCGCGACCTACCCGCGTATGCGTTTCGCCAGTACCGCGGTGCAAATGGCCGGCAACGACGTCTACCGGATGCTCGGTGACCTCACCATCAAGGACACCACCCGTCCCGTCGTCCTGGAACTCACCTACATCGGACATGTCACCGACCCGTTCGGCTACGAACGGGCCGGCTTCGACGGCACCACCACCATCGACCGTTCCGACTGGGGCCTGACCTACAACTCCCGGCTGGCCGAGGGCGGTGCGATGGTGAGCGAGAAGGTACGGCTCCAATTCGACATCGCCGCGATCAGGACGATGCCGGCCGCCTGACGGAACGGCTACCGGGTGACCGGACGACCGCCGACGAACGTGTGCAGGGGGTTCAGGTCGCGCAGGGCGTCGCTCGGGCACCGGGCGGGGTCCTGCTCCCAGACGGTGAGGTCCGCCAGGCGACCCGGGGTGAGGGTGCCGCGCCGGTCCTGATCGCCGCACAGGCGGGCCGCGTCGGCGGTGTGCAGGGTGAGGGCCTCGTCGTAGGTGATGGCGTGTTCGGGGCCCTTGGGGCCGATGACGGTCTGGCGGGTGATCATGCCGTAGACCGAGCGCATGGCGCCGAACTGGCCGACGGGGAAGTCCGATCCGGCGCTCACCTGGGCGCCCAGGTCGATCCAGCCGCGGGCGGGGAAGAGGCGGGCGACGCGCTCCGGGCCCCAGAAGCCCTCCTCGACCTCGGCGGTGTCGTGCAGCAGTGGCTGCTGGATGGTGACGGGGATGCCCAACTCGACGGCGCGGGCGCGCTGTTCGGGTCCTGCCAGACCGCCGTGCTCCATCACCAGCGTGCCGGCGGGCAGTCCGGGGTTGCGGGCGAGGACCCGCTCGTAGACGTCCAGGAGGGTGCGGACCGCACGGTCGCCGTAGGCGTGGGTGCCGACCCGCCAGCCGCGCCGGACCACGGCCTCGACGGCCTCCACCAGCGCGTCGGGCTCCCAGATCAGCGTCCCGGAGAACGCGTGGTCACAGGCGTACGGCTCCTCGGTCGCCCCGGCCTCCAGGCCGCCGTCGAGCCCGAACTTCACGCCCCACACCCGCAGCCACGGGTCGGAGTCGTCGCGCCACTTCTCCATGGCGTCGAGCAGGTCCTCCACCTGGGCCGCGCTGGTCATACCGAGCGCCGAGATCAGGGCGCGCACCCGGATGCCGAGCGCCCCCGCCTCGCGGGCGGCCAGCAGCACGGCGTAGTCCTCAAGGCCGACCGCGCAGTCGCGCACGGTGCCGATGCCGGTGGCGGCGTACTGGGCGGTGGCCAGCCGCAGCCCGTCGATCCGCTCGGCTCGGTCGGGGGCCGGGACCAGGCGCTCCACCAGGCCCATGGCGTTGTCGATCAGCCGCCCGTCGAGCCTGCCGTGGGCGTCGCGGCCGATGACGCCGCCCGGCGGTACGGGGGTGTCCTCGGTGATGCCCGCCAGGCGCAGCGCGTAGTTGTTGACGACGTCGTTGTGGCCACCGCGCTTGACCAGGACGGGGTGCCGGTCGGTGGCCTGGTCGAGTTCGGCGGCGGTGGGCATGCGGCGCTCGGCGAGGTTGAGTTCCTGCCAGTTGGTGGTGGTGCGGATCCACTCGCCGTCGGGAGTCGTCTTCGCCCGCTCGCGGATCAGGTCCAAGAACTCGGGGATGTCGTGGGCCTGGTGGACCGGCACGTCGTGCGCGCCGAGCGCGGCGTAGATCAGGTGGGTGTGCGTGTCGTCGAAGGCGGGCAGCACGGTGGCGCCGGGCAGGTCGTGCACCGTGGTGTGCGGGCGCAGCAGGTGGTCGAGTCCGTCGGGGTCGGGCGAGAGGGCCATGACGCGGTCGCCCCGCACGGCCAGCGCCCGCTGCGGGGCACGGCCGGGTACCAGCGTGTGGATCGCCCCGGCCCGGATCACCAGATCGGCTCCGTGATCAGTCATCGTTCTCTCCCACTTCCTCGGTACATCCGCTGACCAGGCTTTTGTACGGGCGATCGGCCGCTTCATGCCTATTTGGTGTCTATTGGCGCAGTAAACACGCCATCTCAGTCGCCGAAAGTGGAGATCATGCGCCAATTCCTCGACCGTGTTCGTCCGCCGCTCAGGACCGTCATTGACAAGGCGATTCCGCAACGGTTGTCATGAACACATGCCGAGATGCACGGAGACCCGACGCCCACGCCGCCTCGCCCGCACCGCCGCGGCGCGGAAGTGCGGTCGTTGACCGGGCACCGCGAGCTGATCGGCACCGCCCGCACCGAGTTGACGGACCGTCAGGGAGTGCTGCTGCACGGTCCTGCGGGGATCGGCAAGTCCGTGCTCGTGGCCGCCCTCGTGGCGTCCTCGGGTGCCCATGTCCAGCCGTCCGGAACGGTGTTGCACTGCTCGCCCGCCGAGGAGGACGCCCGGCTGCCGTTCGCCGGTCTCGTCGACCTGTTCGCAGGGGTGCCGGAGAGCTGCCTTGAGGCCCTGGCACCCGAACTCCAATGGGCGTTGCGGGCCGCCCTGTTGCGCGGCGAGGTACCGGCCGGCGACCGTGGCCGGCTCGCCGTCCGTGTGGCCGTTCTCGAAGTGCTGCGCACCCTCGCCGCCGGCGGCCCGGTGCTGCTGGTCCTCGACGGCCTCCAGTGGCTCGACGAACCGACCGTCGAGGTGCTCGCCTTCGCCGTACGCCGTGTCGAGGGCCTCGATGTACGGGTGGTGGCCGCCGAGCGGGTGGCGGACGGCGAGCAGCCCGAACGGCCGCGCTGCTGCCCGCCCGGCACCGTCGAACTGCCCGTGCCACCGCTGACGGACGACGAGGTGGCGCAGCTCCTGCCCACCGACCTGCCGCCGGCGGTACTGCGGGCCGTCCA
>NZ_JAWOAI010000327.1:0-11442 GCF_033194735.1 Streptomyces sp. W16 | reverse complement strand
GTGGGTGCGGTACCGCGCCCAGAACCGCACGGCGGACCGGCGGCGGCGCTGCCAGGCGAGCGTGCGCGGACCGGCCTGTGTGACGGGGGGAGTGGTCATCGGCCCACCCGGGGGTCGAGCAGCGGATAGACGAGGTCTGCCAGTGTGTTCATGACGATCACCGCCGCGGCGAAGAAGAGGAACAGGCCCTGGACCAGGGGCAGATCGGGCACGCTGAGGGCCTGGTAGAACAGCCCGCCCAGGCCGGGCCAGGAGAAGACCGTCTCCACCAGGATCACGCCGGCGACCGTACGGCCGAGGTTGACGAAGACGAGGGTGACGGTGGGCAGCAGCGCGTTCGGGACCGCGTGCCGGCGCCGGACCAGGTCGTCCCGAAGTCCCTTGGCCCGCGCGGTCGTCAGATAGTCGCTGCCCATCTCGTCGAGCAGCGCGGAGCGGGTGACCAGCAGGGTCTGCCCGTACTCGACCGCGACCAGCGTGACCACCGGCAGGACCAGATGGTGGGCCACGTCCAGCACGTACGCGAAGCCCTCCTTGCCGCCCGACTCCATGCCGCCGGTCGGGAAGAGCCCGGGGATCGGGCCCACGCCCACGGAGAACACGATGATCAGCAGCAGGCCGAGCCAGAACGACGGGACGGAGTAAAGGGTCAGCGCCAGACCGGTGTTGAGCCGGTCGGAGAGACTGCCGTGCCGCCATGCCGAGCGGGTGCCGAGGAACATGCCGAGCGCGGTGTACAGCACGAAGGCGGTGCCGGTGAGCAGCAGGGTGTTCGGCAGCGCCTCGGTGATCTTGTCGATGACGGGCGCCCGGAACTGGTACGACGTCCCGAGGTCGCCGGTGAGCGCCTTGCCGCAGTAGTCGGTGAACTGCTCCCACAGTGGCAGGTCGAGCCCGAACTCCCGGCGGTACTCGGCCAGTTGACCGGCCGAGATCGGACGGCCACCGGTCATGGTCTTGACCGGGTCGCCCGGGATCAGCCGGAACAGGAAGAAACCGGTGACCAGGACGGCCAGCAGCGAGACGACGGCACCGCCCAGCTTGCCGGCCAGGTAACGGACGTACCCGGTCCGGAGGCGCACCCCCGGACCGGCCGTCTCCTCCACCGGTGCCGATGTGACGTCAGCTGCCATGAACAGCCGTCCCGCGCACCGCTGTTGAGGATCGGCGCATCGCTACTCCCGGTCCTCGGCGGTGGACCGGCGCCGCACCGTGAACAGGACCAGCGCACCGACGACGACCAGCCCCCCGACGACGATGCCGGTGATCGCCCCGCCCGAGAGCCCGCCGGACGACGATCCGTCGGAGGCCGCCGGAACCGCCGACCACCAACTCCAATAGCCGTCCTGCCCGTAGATGTTGCCGCCGCCGCTGGGCATCGTCTCGATGGACTTGATCTGGTCGGTGCGGTAGGCCTCGACGGCGTTCGGGTATGCCATGACGTTCATGTACCCCAGGTCGTACAGCCGGGACTCCATCTGCTTGACGATGTCCGCCCGCTTGACCGGGTCGTACTCGGCCAACTGCTGGGCGTAGAGCTTGTCGTACGTCTTGTCGCAGACGAAGTTGTCGGTCGCGCCGATGTCCTTGGGGGTCGCCGGAAGGGCCGCGCAGGTGTGGATGGACAGCACGAAGTCCGGGTCGGGGTTGACGGACCAGCCGTCGAAGGCGAGGTCGTACTTGCCCGCGAGCCAGGGGTCGGTGACATTGTCGAGGCAGTCGAGCGTCACGCCGATGCCGAGCTTGCCCCACCACTCCTTGAGGTACTGGCCGACCGCCTTGTCGTTGGGGTCGGTGGCGTGGCACAGCAGGCGGTAGGTGATCGGCTTGCCGTCCTTGCCGACCCGTTTGCCGTCACCGTTCTTCTTGTAGCCCGCCTGGTCGAGGAGTTGGGCCGCCTTGGTGGGGTCGTAGGCGAGTTCCTGGCTCGCCGACGGTTTCCAGAAGTACGTCGAGAAGCGCGGCGGGATGTAGCCCTCGCCCTCGACGGCGTGGCCCTGGAACACCTTGTCGATGAGGGTCTTGCGGTCTACCGCCATGAACAGGGCGTGCCGGACGTTCTCGTTGAGCAGGGACGGGTCGCCGTCGCCGAAGTGCGTGCCGTTCTTCGCCTGTGCGCCGGGGTTGGTGGCGAGGGCGTAGAAGCGGCGGCCGGGGGCGTCGTTGACCTTGATGTCCTTCTCGCCCTTGAGGGAGGCGGCCTGAGCGGGTGTCAGGGCGGGGGAGCCGGCGACGAAGGAGACCTCGCCCTTGCGCAGCGCGGCCACCGCCGCGTCCTGGTCCTTGTAGTAGCGGAAGACCAGCTCGTCGAACTTCGGCGCCCCGCGCCAGAAGGACTTGTTGGCCTTGAGCCGGACGTAGCTGTCGGCCTTGTAGTCGGTGAGGACGAACGGGCCGTTCCCGACGATCGGGAAGGTCTTGTCGTTGTTGAACTTGGAGAGGTCGCCGGCCTTCGCCCAGATGTGCTCGGGCACGATCGGCACGTCGAGCGCGGTCATCGTCGCCTGCGGCTTCTTCAACTGGATGACCAGCTGGGTGGGGCTCGGGGCGGTGACCTTCGCGAAGTTGGTGACGAAGCTGCCGTTGGCGGTGGCGGCGCCCGGGTCGGTCATCATCTTGTTGAACGTCCACGCCGCGTCGGCGGCGGTGGCCTGCTGCCCGTCCGACCACTTGGAGTCCGAGCGGATCGTGTACGTCCAGGTCAGCTTGTCCGGCGACGACGTCCACTTGGTGGCCAGACCCGGGACGGTGTGGTTGTCCTTGGGGTCGTAGTTGGTGAGGTAGTCGTACATCAGCCGGCCGATGCTCGTGCTGACCAGGCGGCTCGCCAGGAAGGGGCTCAAGGAGTCCACGCTCTGCGCGACGGCGACGGTGAGGACCTTGTCGCTCTCCTTCGCCTTGGCCTCGGCCTGCTGCGGTGCCGGGTTGAGGGGGGTGGCGAGCGCCGCCGTGAGGGCCAGGGCACCGGCCGCTCCGGCCACCAGCCGGTGTAAGCGACGGGGCCGCGGTCTTCTGGGGCGTGAGTGCTCTGTGCCGTTCCGGTCCTGAGTGCTCATGGTCCTGACCTCGCGCTTGACCAGGTGACGCCGGGCTGGGTTGAAGAGTGTGTCTATCAGCGCCGGTCGGCGCCCGTCAACGGCGCATGAAAGCCCATGTGGCCTGCGGAAACAGCGAGTTGACGGACCGATCGGAGGTTTATTGGTCCAAACCACTGAAGCGTGCCTGGTGGGGCCCTGGTGGTGGAGCCGGGACCGTTTCGGCCGATGGCGTCACCCCTCTCGCGCGCGGCCTGTGCTGCATTCGGGTGACTGCGTGTGCGGGGTGCCCAATTTGTGCAGATATTGGCCGGTAGTGGATCGATCTGGATCGATCCGGATCGGCTTTCTGAGGAGGCACTCGATGCGTGGAGCCACGCACGCCAAATGGGCCGCTTGCGCGGCGGCGGTAGCCCTCGCGGCGACCGCCTGTGGGAGCGGCGGGAGCAGCAGCGGCGGCAGCGGTGGTGACGGCAGCGCGGTGCTCAGCGCCTCCTGGGGGGACCCGCAGAACCCGCTGGAGCCGGCCAACACCAACGAGGTGCAGGGCGGCAAGGTCCTCGACATGGTCTTCCGCGGTCTGAAGAGGTACGACCCGAAGACCGGCAAGGCCGAGGACATGCTCGCCGACAAGATCGAGACCACGGACTCGCAGAACTTCACGGTCACCGTGAAGAGCGGCTGGAAGTTCAGCAACGGCGAGGCCGTCACCGCGAAGTCCTTCGTCGACGCGTGGAACTACGGCGCCAGCCTCAAGAACAACCAGAAGAACGCGTACTTCTTCGGGTACATCGACGGCTACGACAAGGTCCATCCCGACAGCGGTTCGCAGAGCGCCACCACCCTCTCCGGGCTCAAGGTGACCGGCACCGACACCTTCACCGTCAAACTCACCCAGAAGTTCTCCACCTTCCCGGACACCCTCGGCTACGCGGCGTACTCCCCGCTGCCGTCGACGTTCTTCTCCGACCACGCGGCCTGGCTGAAGAAGCCGGTCGGGAACGGCCCGTACACGATCCAGTCGTACACCAAGGGCTCGCAGATGGAGCTCAAGAAGTGGGACGGCTACACCGGTGCGGACAAGGCGCAGAACGGTGGCGTGACCCTCAAGGTCTACACCGACAACAACACCGCTTACACCGACCTGATGGCCGGCAACCTCGACCTCGTCGACGACATCCCGGCCTCGCAGCTCAAGAACGTCAAGAGCGACCTCGGCGACCGGTACATCAACACGCCCGCCGGCATCATCCAGACCCTCGCGTTCCCGTACTACGACAAGGACTGGAACAAGAGCGGCTCGGAGAAGGTCCGCCAGGGCCTGTCCATGGCCATCAACCGGGACCAGATCACCACCACGATCTTCCAGAAGACCCGCACCCCGGCCACCGACTGGACCTCACCGGTGCTCGGCACCGAGGGCGGCTTCCAGGACGGGCTGTGCGGTGACTCCTGCAAGTACAACCCCACCGAGGCGAAGAAGCTGGTCCAGGAGGGCGGCGGCCTTCCCGGCGGCCAGGTCAAGATCACGTACAACGCGGACACGGGCTCGCACAAGGAGTGGGTGGACGCCGTGTGCAACTCCATCAACAACGCGCTCGGCAACGACAAGGCGTGCGTCGGCAACCCGGTCGGCACCTTCGCCGACTTCCGCAACCAGATCGGCCAGCACAAGATGTCCGGGCCGTTCCGGGCCGGCTGGCAGATGGACTATCCGCTCATCCAGAACTTCCTGCAGCCGCTGTACTACACCAACGCCTCCTCCAACGACGGCCAGTGGTCCAACAAGGACTTCGACAAGCTCGTGAACGAGGCCAACGCGGAGACCGACACCAGCAAGGCGATCAAGCTCTTCCAGCAGGCCGAGGGTGTCGTACGGGACAACATGGCCGCGATCCCGCTCTGGTACCAGAACGGCAGCGCGGGCTACTCCGACCGGCTCTCCAACGTGGCGCTCAACCCGTTCAGCGTCCCCGTGTACAACGAGATCAAGGTCGGCTGAGCCCGCATGGGACGGTACGTCGTCCGGCGACTGCTGCAGATGATCCCGGTCTTCATCGGCGCCACACTGCTGATCTTCCTGATGGTGAACGTGATGGGCGACCCCATCGCGGGCCTGTGCGGCGACCGGCAGTGCGACCCGGCGACGGCCGCCCAGCTCAAGCGCGAGTTCGGCCTCGACAAGCCCGTGTGGCAGCAGTACCTGACCTACATGGGGAACGTCTTCACCGGTGACTTCGGTACGGCGTTCAACGGCCAGAAGGTCACCGAGCTGATGTCGACCGCGTTCCCCGTCACCATCCGGCTGACCGTCGTGGCGATCGTCATCGAGGTCGTCGTCGGCATCGCGCTCGGTGTGATCACCGGCCTCAAGCGCGGCCGTCCGATCGACACCACAGTGCTGCTGCTCACCCTGATCGTCATCTCCATCCCGACCTTCGTCACCGGTCTGCTGCTGCAACTGCTGCTCGGCGTCGAGTGGGGCTGGATCAAACCCTCCGTCTCCACGGACGCGACCTTCAGCGAACTGATCGTGCCGGGCCTGGTCCTGGCCTCGGTCTCGCTCGCCTACGTCACCCGGCTGACCCGGACGTCCATCGCGGAGAACCGGCGCTCCGACTACGTCCGCACGGCCGTCGCGAAGGGCCTCCCGAGACGCCGGGTGATCATCCGCCACCTCCTGCGCAACTCCCTGATCCCCGTGGTCACCTTCATCGGCACCGACATCGGCGCCCTGATGGGCGGCGCGATCGTCACCGAGCGGATCTTCAACATCCACGGCGTCGGCTTCCAGCTCTACCAGGGGATCGTGCACCAGAACACGCAGACCGTGGTCGGCTTCGTGACGATCCTCGTCCTCGTCTTCCTGGTCGCCAACCTGCTCGTCGACCTCCTGTACGCCGTACTCGACCCGAGGATCCGCTATGCCTGAGCAGCCGTTCGAACCGGAGCGCGCCATCGCCGGCACCGGCATGGGCGGCGCGATGGACCTCGCCACGAGCGAGGCGGAGACGCTCGAAAAGACACCGGGCGGACCGGAAGGCACGGGACCCCAGGACAGACCCCGCAGCCTCTGGTCCGACGCCTGGCGCGACCTGCGCCGCAACCCCGTCTTCATCATCTCCGCGCTCGTCATCCTCTTCCTGGTCGTCATCTCCCTCTGGCCGTCCCTGATCGCCTCCGGCAACCCCCTCAAGTGCGACCTCGCCAAGGCCCAGGAGGGCTCCCAGCCGGGCCATCCCTTCGGCTACGACGGCCAGGGCTGCGACGTCTACACGCGCACGGTCTACGGCACCCGTACGTCGGTGACGGTCGGCGTCCTGGCCACACTCGGCGTCGCGATCTTCGGCTCGGTGCTGGGCGGACTCGCCGGCTTCTTCGGCGGAATCTGGGACTCGATCCTGTCCCGCCTCACGGACATCTTCTTCGCGATCCCGGTGGTCCTCGGCGGCCTGGTCCTCCTCTCCGTGGTCACCAGCAACACGGTCTGGCCGGTCATCGGCTTCATGGTGCTGCTCGGCTGGCCGCAGATCTCCCGCATCGCCCGCGGCTCGGTCATCACCGCCAAACAGAACGACTACGTCCAGGCCGCGCGGGCACTCGGCGCCTCCAACTCCCGCCTCCTGCTACGCCACATCACCCCGAACGCGGTCGCCCCGGTGATCGTCGTCGCCACCATCGCGCTCGGCACGTACATCTCGCTGGAGGCGACCCTGTCCTACCTCGGAGTGGGCCTGAAGCCGCCCACCGTCAGCTGGGGCATCGACATCTCCTCGGCGTCCCAGTACATCCGCAACGCCCCCCACATGCTCCTCTGGCCGGCCGGAGCCCTGGCGATCACCGTCCTCGCGTTCATCATGCTCGGCGACGCGGTGCGCGACGCCCTCGATCCGAAGTTGAGGTGACGGTGTGATGACGCCGGAATGGCGTGCCATGCGGTGGCGCCGGGCCCTTGCCGGGGGTCGGGGGTGGGCCGTCGGTGGGGTGACGGGCGTGGGTGTGGTGTCCGCGCCGGTCGATCGGTGTGGTTCGGACGGGGCGGCCCAAGTCGGGGCCGGGTTCGGTGTGTTCGGCGGCGCGGTGTGCGGCGCTTCTGATCCGAAGGTGAGGTGACCGGCGTCATGCTGCTCGAAGTGCGGGACCTGCACGTGGAGTTCAGGACCAGGGACGGGGTCGCCAAGGCCGTCAACGGGGTCAACTACAGCGTGGACGAGGGGGAGACCCTCGCCGTGCTGGGGGAGTCGGGGTCCGGGAAGTCCGTGACCGCGCAGGCTGTCATGGGGATCCTCGACGTGCCGCCCGGGAAGATCACCGGCGGGGAGATCCTGTTCCGGGGCAAGGATCTGCTGAAGTTCAAGGAAGAGGAGCGGCGCAAGGTCCGCGGCGCCGAGATGGCGATGATCTTCCAGGACGCGCTGTCCTCGCTCAACCCCGTGCTCTCCGTGGGCGAGCAGCTCGGCGAGATGTTCACCGTGCACCGGGGGATGTCCCGCAAGGACGCGCGCGCCAAGGCGATCGAGCTGATGGAGCGGGTGCGGATCCCGGCCGCCAAGGAACGCGTCCGCGACTACCCCCACCAGTTCTCCGGCGGTATGCGCCAGCGCATCATGATCGCGATGGCGCTCGCCCTCGAACCGGCGCTCATCATCGCCGACGAACCCACCACCGCCCTCGACGTCACCGTCCAGGCACAGGTCATGGACCTGCTCGCCGAGTTGCAGCGCGAACTCAACATGGGGCTCATCCTCATCACCCACGACCTCGGAGTCGTCGCGGACGTCGCCGACAAGATCGCCGTGATGTACGCGGGCCGGATCGTCGAGTCGGCCCCCGTCCACGACATCTACAAGGCCCCGGCACACCCGTACACCCGCGGCCTGTTGGACTCCATCCCGCGTCTGGACCAGAAGGGCCAGGAGCTCTACGCCATCAAGGGCCTGCCGCCCAACCTCATGCACATCCCGCCCGGCTGCGCCTTCAACCCCCGCTGTCCGATGGCCCAGGACGTGTGCCGGACGGACGAGCCACCCCTGCACGAGGTGGACGAACACCGGGGCAGCGCCTGCCACTTCTGGAGGGAGTGCCTCAATGGCTGACTCGACGGCTGAGCCGATCCTCGAAGTGAGCGGACTGGTCAAGCACTACCCGTTGACCCAGGGCATCCTCTTCAAGAAGCAGGTCGGTGCCGTCAAGGCGGTCGACGGTGTGGACTTCACGCTCAACAGGGGCGAGACCCTCGGCATCGTCGGGGAGTCCGGCTGCGGCAAGTCGACCGTCGCCAAGATGCTGGTCAACCTGGAGCGCCCGACGGCCGGTTCGATCAAGTTCAAGGGCGAGGACATCAGCAAGATGTCGGGCCGCGCGCTGAAGGCCGCCCGCCGCAACATCCAGATGGTGTTCCAGGACCCGTACACCTCCCTCAACCCCCGTATGACGGTGGGCGACATCATCGGGGAGCCGTACGAGATCCACCCCGAGGTGGCCCCAAAAGGCGACCGGCGCAAGCGGGTTCAGGACCTGCTGGACGTGGTGGGGCTCAACCCCGAGTACATCAACCGCTATCCGCACCAGTTCTCCGGCGGCCAGCGCCAACGCATCGGCATCGCACGGGGGTTGGCGCTGCGCCCCGAGGTCATCGTCGCCGACGAACCCGTCTCCGCGCTCGACGTCTCCGTGCAGGCCCAGGTCATCAACCTCCTCGACCGGCTCCAGGACGAGTTCGACCTGTCGTACGTCTTCATCGCGCACGACCTGTCGATCGTGCGGCACATCTCGGACCGGGTCGGGGTGATGTACCTCGGCCGGATCGTGGAGATCGGCAGGGACGAGGAGATCTACGACCACCCGACGCACCCCTACACCCAGGCGCTGCTGTCCGCCGTCCCCGTGCCCGACCCGGACGCGCGGGAGCACCGGGAGCGGATCATCCTGTCCGGCGATGTGCCGTCCCCGACGAACATCCCGTCCGGCTGCCGCTTCCGCACCCGCTGCTGGAAGGCGCAGGAACGCTGCTCGCTGGAGGTGCCGCTGCTCGCCGTACCGGCCGAGTTCCGGCTCGCGAGCGGGCTCGCGGCCCACGACTCGGCCTGTCACTTCGCGGAGGAGAAGACGGTCGTACCGCAGGAAGCGACGCCACCGGAGACCCTGGACGATCTTGATCAGGGCGCGGAATAACCGCACAAACAGGCATCAACCGCGTTAACACACAGGCAACTCGGCCGACCCGATCTCGATATACGGACACGTCAACCTGAACAACGTACGGCCGTGCGGGTGCCGTAAACGGACCGGGGCGCGCCATGTCGCCCCGGTCCGTTGCCCTTTTTTGCGCCTAAACCGGCGCCGCTCTCGCGGACCTGGCTGGTGTTTCGTCGTGGTTCCTCAATTAATGGCTGCGGTGCTCCGTGGAGTGTTGGTGCCCAGTCAGGCCAAGAGCGCGCCGCAGGAAGTCCACTTGAAGCAGCAGCAGGTTTTCCGCGACCTGTTCCTGCGGGGTCATGTGGGTCACCCCGGACAGCGGCAGCACCTCGTGCGGGCGGCCGGCGGCCAGCAGGGCCGAGGACAGCCGCAGGGCGTGCGCGACCACCACGTTGTCGTCGGCGAGACCGTGCACGACCATCAGCGGGCGGTGCGGGTCGGCGGGCGAGGACAGGCCGTCGTCCGTCACCAGGCTGCTCTTCGCGTACGACTCCGGGTCCTTGGCCGGGTCGCCGAGGTACCGCTCCGTGTAGTGGGTGTCGTAGAGCCGCCAGTCGGTGACCGGGGCGCCCGCGATGCCCGCGTGGAAGACGTCCGGGCGGCGCAGCACGGCGAGCCCCGCGAGCCAACCGCCGTACGACCAGCCCCGGATGGCGACCCGGGAGAGGTCGAGCGGGTGGCTCTTCGCGAGGTCCTGGAGGGCGTCGATCTGGTCGTCCAGGGAGACCGTGAAGTCGCGGTGGACGGCCTTCTCCCATGCTGGTGAGCGGCCGGGGGTGCCGCGCCCGTCGGCGACGAGCACCGCGAAACCCTGGTCGGCGAACCACTGCGAGGTGAGGTGCGCGTTGTGCGCGGCGACCACGCGCGGGCCGTGCGGACCGCCGTAGGGATCCATCAAAACCGGAAGCGGGCCACTGCCGTCGTAGTCCCGTGGCATAAGCAGGGCGCACGGGACGCAGCGTGCGCCCCCCTCGGTGAAGGTGATGCGCGGGGACATACCGGGATCTTCGGCGTACGACGCGATCGTCACCGTCTTCTTGCCTTCGCGGAGCACCTGCACCTGCGTGCCCGGCCGGTCCGGTGCCGCCGACAGCAGCACGGTCACGCCCCCGGCGCGCGCTGCCGAGTGCACGCCTGGCTCTTGTGAGAGACGCTCCAGGCCGAGCTCGTTGACGCGATAGACGTGCACCTCGCCGGTCTCCGGGGCGGGTGCCGCCTCTCCCGCCGAGGCCGCGACCAGCACGCTGTCGTCGGACACGTCCAGCACCGCGCGGACGTGCAACTGCGGTCCTGTGAGCAGGCGTTCACCCACCGCGAGCACCCGTGCGCCGCCCTCGTCGGCGATCCGCACGAGCCGCCCGGAGGGGCTCCAGCACGGCACCCCAGGGAAAAGATCAAGCCAAATTGGATCTTCGTCGGCGTGCACCATCCGGGTCGCCCCGGTGTCCGGGTCCACGGCCAGGAACAGCTGGCTGCGCTGGTCCCGGGCCTGCACGAGCAGCAGCGGCGCACCCGCCGCTGACCAGTGCACTCGCGCCAGATACGGGTACCGCGCCCGGTCCCAGACGACCTCCGTGCGCACCCCGTTCAACGCGATCACGTACAGCCGCACCTCCGCGTTGGCCGTGCCCGCCGCCGGATACGCGACCCGCTGCGGCTCACGCTCCGGGTGGGCCGGGTCCGCGATCCACCAGCGCTGCACCGGCGTGTCGTCCACGCGGGCGACCAGCAGCCGGTCCGAGTCCGGCGACCACCAGAAGCCGCGGGTACGGCTCATCTCCTCGGCCGCGATGAACTCAGCCAGTCCATAGGTGACTTGCTCCGACTCCGGCTCGGCGAGCACCCGGTCGCCCTCGCCCTCGGCACCCACGACCCGCAGGGCGCCGCCGGTGACGTAGGCGATGTGCCGTCCGTCGGGGGCCGGGCGGGGGTCGATCACCGGCCCGGGGACGGTGAGTTCACGTGCCGTGCCGACCCGCAGCTCGGCCGTGAAAAGCCGCCCTGACAAGGCGAAAGACGCCAACTCGACCTCGCTGTCGGTGGCGTAGCCGACGATCCCCGCACCGCCCTCGCGGGTGCGCTCGCGGCGCGCCCGCTCCTCGGGCGAGAGGTGCTCCGAGGCGCCGCTGAGAAGGGCGCGCGGGTCCGCCGCGACGCGCTCCTTGCCGTCCGCCGGATCCAGGACCCACAGCCTGTTCGCCCGGTCCGT
>NZ_JAWOAI010000326.1:0-11466 GCF_033194735.1 Streptomyces sp. W16 | reverse complement strand
CTGCAGCGCGGCGACGGCGACCGCGACGGGGCTGCGCACCGCCGAGTCCACGCGCTGCAACTGCCGTAGCCGGGCGACGTCCTGGGCGGTGCTCACGGTGGCGTACGCCCACAGGGCGAGCAGGGAGACGACCGGCACCATCAGCAGGCAGACGATCTTGGCTCGTACGGTGCCGGGACGCATCCGCCATTGTCCCGCGCGCGGGGGCGCCTCTTCCTGCGGTGCGTCGAGGGGCTCGTCGAAGAGCTCGTCGGCGGGTGGTCCTGCGTGTGCGCGGCGACCGCGCACGGGCGGCGGCGTCTCGGCGCCGGCTCTGGGGGTCCTACGGGGGTTACGCATGGCCTCCTCGCTCGGGAGTGGTTCGGGGCGTGCCGTAGCGGGCCCTGGTCGGTTTGGCCGCTTGTCAGTGGGCGACGCTCTCGGCCGGCCGCTCGGCCGAGGCGGTTGCCTCGCGTTCTCCCGTCGTCGGCGACAGTGCGACGAACGCCGAGGTCAGGAACAGATAGGACCCGAGGCCGACGGCGAGGGGGAAGATGAACTGCATCGCCGTGGCCCCGGGCAGGACCGCGCCGGAGGGGGTGACACGCACGCGCACCGCGAACATCCCGGTGTAGTGCATGCTGGCGACGGCCGCCCCCATGACGAGGGAGGCGACGGTGACCGCGATGGGCGACTTGATGTTGAGAGCCGCCCACAGGGCCGCGGTCGCCGCGACGACGGCGATGAGGACGGAGAGCCCGACGAGCATCGGGTCGTAGCTCACGTCACCGTGCAACCGCACCGCCGCCATTCCCAGGTAGTGCATGCTCGCGACGCCCAGTCCGGTGGTGAGACCGCCGAGGAAGAGCGCACGGGCCCGGTCGCGGCCGTAGCCGACCGCGAAGACGCCCGCGGAGACGACGACGATGGCGACGACGAGGCTGAGCATGGTCAGTGGCACGTCGTAGCGGATGTCGGTGCCGCTGACGCCGAAGCCGAGCATGGCCACGAAGTGCATGGTCCAGATGCCGGTGCCGATCGCGGAGGCCGCGGTGATGAGCCAGTTGCGGCGCGACCGGCCGGTGGCGCCGAGCGCGCGGACGGTGCAGCGCAGCCCGAGTGCGGAGCCCATGCAGGCCATCACGTATGACAGCACGGGGGTCAGCCAGCCGAAGGTCGCGTGGTCCAGGTGTCCCATGACCAGGGGACGCTAGTAGGGGCATGGGCGCACAAAGGGGGCGCATTTCGAAAGGTGTTGCAATATGACGCAGAGAGGTGCCTGAACGACCGCGTCACGTTCGAACGTGTGCACCGAAGCGTCATCCTTGTCGGTGAGGGATCATGCGGAACATGAACGACGACCACACGCATGTCCAGGAGTTCTTCGGCGCGCGCGCCGCGGACTGGGACAGCCGTTTCCCGGACGACGGTCCCGCCTACGCGGCGGCCGTCGCCGAACTGGCGCTGCGCTCGGGAGACCGCGTGCTCGACGCGGGCTGCGGGACGGGACGCGCCCTGCCGCCGCTCCGTGCGGCCGTGGGGCCCTCGGGAGTGGTGGTGGGGGCCGATCTGACCCCGGCCATGCTGGAGGCCGCCGTACGGGCCGGACGCGGCCGTGAAGGGTGCCTGCTGCTCGCCGATGTCGCCGCACTGCCGTTGCGGTCGGAATCGCTCGATGCCGTGTTCGCGGCGGGCCTGATCGCACACCTGCCTCAACCGGAGGCGAATCTCCGGGAGTTGGCGCGTGTGGTGCGCCCCGGCGGCACGCTGGCCCTGTTCCACCCGATCGGACGCGCGGCACTCGCGGCGCGTCAGGGGCGGCAGATCACCCCGGACGACCTGCGCGCGGAACCCAATCTCCGTCCGCTGCTTGCCGGTTCGGGGTGGCGCGTGACGTCGTACGCCGACGAGGACGCCCGCTTCCTGGCGCTGGCCGTGCGCGAGGGCTGAAGTACGTGCGGGTCACGACGCGGGCCGAACCGACGTGGCCGCGGGCGACGATGGAGTCAGTCGACGACTGAGGCCGTACCGCTGCGGGAGGCTCGAAGCTCTTCACCGCAACGTCCCCCTTCTGTCGCCGCAACTCCAACTCTACGTTGGGTAGCAGTAGATGGACGGTCGGCGACAGAACACCACGCAGAGGGAAGGTGGTCAGCATGTTCGACAGGCCCCGCAAGACCTTCGCCAGATTTCTCACCTCCACTCGCACCGAGGCCGGCGACAACCCCGAACGGCGGGCGCACAACCTGTTCGAGGCCGCGGCCGTCTATGTCTCGGCACGCGCGGAGGACGACCAGGACCGGATCGACGAGGCCTCGGGCTGGGTGTCGCCGGAGGCGCTGTCCTTCGGGGTGAGTGAGCTGGCGTGCCGGGCCGTGATCGCGCTCGCCAGGGAACGTGACGAGTCGCCGCGGACGGTGGCCCGGGCCCTTCTCGGGCTCCCAGCGGCCTGACACTTCCGGTTACCGGTGGTCATTTCGCCCTGTCCAGACGGAAAACTGCAGCTCCGCGTGTACTTGGGAGTCGTGACAAGCGGCTTCCGCGCACACTAGGGTGCGCGCCGTTGGACGAACGATGGGGAGGCTGGGATGGCCGACACGGATGAAGAGGCCGTCGCCACCGAGGACGACGCACTCTATGTGCTCACGGCGGTGCTGCTGACGCCGGCGAAGTTCCCGAGCGTGCTGGGTGACGACTACCCGGAGGCCTGCGCGGCGCTCGGTATGGCGCCGCTCGCCGACGGGTACGGCCTGGTGCTCGGCCAGGACGGCGAAGGTGCGCGGTGGACGGTCGTCATCGACGACGTGTCGCTGGTCGCGGTCGCCATCGCGTCCTGGGACTGCGGCATGGAGTACGACCTGTCGCCGAGCGAACGCACGGTGGTCGCGGCCCTGCCGGGCTGGCCGCTGGCGGTCGCCGTCGCGGCTCCCAATGTGCCCGCGCCGCACGATCCGGACCCCGACCTCGTGGACCGGGCGCCGTTGGCCCCGCCGGACACCACCACATGGGGTCCGGCGCAGCGACGGCTGGGCGCCGACGAGATCGCGCTGCAGTGGGTCCTGTGGCGGGAGCAGATCGACGACTCGGCCTTCCTGGCCACGGGCGAGGCGGGTGGGGCTTCGGAGTCGTCACCGGGTGGCGTCACCTCCGAAGGCGCGTCCGAGGGGGACGAGGTCGCTTCGGAAGGCAGCGGGGAAGGCCCGCAGAAGGGCCACAGCGGGGTCCGCAGGGTGCTGACGGAGGCCCGGGCGTATGTGGACGCCCCGCCGCCTCTCGGCCGCGTCAGATCGTCCTTCGCGCCGGGCGAGGCACGCACGCTCCGTGCCGACGGCCCCGGCTGGTCGATGGTGGCCCGGACCGACGACATCGCGTTCGTCCTGCTCGACGAAGAGCCGGGCGAGGTGCTGCCGGTGGGTCGAGGCCCCGAGTTGCCCGGCCTCCTGGAGGCGCTCGACAAGCTCGCCGTACGGCCCAGCTGAACCGCCGACGTCGGTTCGGCTTCCGAGGTGGTCGCGCACCGTCCGCGAAGCCGCTGCCGGCAGCCACGCGGACGGTGCTGTGCTCTGCTCCCGCGCGCCGGGCGGGAGCGCGGTGGGGCATCGGTGTGTCGGTGTCAGCGGCCGATCTCCTTGCCCGCGACGCGGCGCAGCCGACGTCGCTGTGCGGGATCCAGCGTGAGATACGCGGCGGCCGGCACTCCCACGACTATCAGGAATGAGACCCACCAGGGCAGCCAGATCAACAGGAGCAATCCGACCGCCACACCTCCTACAACGACCTTCGCGTTCCTCGACATGTGTCGCCTCCTCCGCGGCCACGGCCGCTCTCTGCTCTGAAAACGGGTCCGCGCTTCCTACAGTTCCGGACCGCGACCCTGAGACATCCCTGAGACGCTTCCCCTACTGATCCCCGAGGGCCACCTGTCCCCGAGCCCTCAGTTGCTCCGTCGTCACTCCGTCCACTCCGGCCTCAGCGGCTCCCCCACCTCGTGGAGGTGGCGCAGGGCCTGTCGGTAGGAGTCGACGAGCCCGGTCTCCACATAGGGGATACCCACATCCTGGCAGTGGGCGCGCACCAGCGGCTGGGCGAGCCGCAGACTGGGCCGCGGCATGCTCGGGAAGAGGTGGTGTTCGACCTGGTAGTTGAGCCCCCCGAGGAACCAGTCTGTCAGGGGGCCGCCCCGGATGTTCCGTGAGGTGAGCACCTGACGACGGAGATGGCCCCATCGCTCGCCGTTCGGGTCCGGCATCTCCATGCCCTTGTGGTTGGGGGCGAAGGCCAGACCGAGGTGCAGTCCGAACAGGGCCTGGTGCAGTGCGGCGAACGCGAGCGCCTTCCCCGGAGACATCGAGGTCAGCAGCAGCGTGGCGTAGGCCGCGACATGGCTCACCAGGAGCGCGCCTTCGACGGTCCGTTCGCGCCGGGGCTGCCGCCGCAGGTCCTGGAAACCGTGCACCTTGAGGGCGACGCCTTCGAGCAGGGTGAGCGGGAAGAACAGCCACGCCTGGTTGCGGGTGAGCCAACGCCGGAAACCGGAACGGTGCTTGGCCTGCTCACCGGTGAACACGAGGATGTCGGCGACGACGTCCGGGTCCTTGTCGATGTGGTTGGGGTTGGCGTGGTGGCGGTTGTGCTTGTCGTTCCACCAGGAGTAGCTCATCCCCAGCAGCAGGTTGCCGTGGATCAGACCGATGAAGCGGTTGGCCGCCTTGCCGCCGGCGATCTGGGAGTGCCCCGAGTCGTGGCCTATGAAGGCCGTACGGGCGCCGAACACCGCGAGCAGCGGGGCCAGGAGCAGGGTCAGCCAGGAGTCGCCGATCAGGACGATGCCGGTCACGATGCCGGCCAGGGCGAGGGCGTTGGCGGAGACGCAGAGTGCGTACCAGGCGCGCCGCCGCTCCAGTAGGCCTCGGCTCTTGACCGTGCGCAGGAGGGGCGCGAACTCGCTTCCTGGGGACGCCGCGACGGCATCCCCAAGATCATGCGCGCCGACGACTGCGGTGGTCTGGGACATGTCCGGTCTCCGGCTCTCTCAGGCAACGGGGTGACCTGAGCCAACGTACGAATCGGTGACCGGTCGCGACCATGGCGGCACCCCCCGTGTCCGTACGGGGGTCACCCGGGTCCTCACAGGGGGGTTGACGACACCCTCAACAACCCGGTCCCGAGGAATCGAACGCGCAGAGAAGTGCGCCGGAAAAAGCGCCGGAAAAAGGCAACGGCAAGGAGGTCGTCCACTCCTTGCCACACCCAACGTATAGCGCAGTAAGGGGCTTGCGGCAAGGCCCCGGTCGTACCTCAAAATAGCCGACCGAGGCCAGGACCTGCGGAAACGCAGGGTTCGCGAAGCAGCGGCCCTCAGGCCGGCCGACCGGAGACCAATCTCTTTGAATGGGTGTTTCGATGACGGACGTGATCGTGGTCGGCGGCGGACCGACCGGCTTGATGCTGGCTTCCGAATTGCGGCTGCACGGCGTGCGCGTGGTCGTTCTGGAGAAGTTGACCGAGCCGACCGGGGAGTCCCGCGGGCAGGGTCTGCACGCGCGCAGCGTCGAGATCATGGACCAGCGCGGTCTTCTCGACCGGTTTCTCGCGGTGAGTGAGAAGTTCGTGGCCGGTGGCCTCTTCGGTGGCATCGTCAAGCCCTGGCCGAACCGGTTGGACACGGCTCATCCCTATGGCGTCGCCACCCCGCAGCCGGTCACCGAGCGGCTGCTCGGCGAGCGTGCCGTCGAACTCGGTGCCGAGATACGGCGCGGCTGCGAGGTCGTCGGGCTGAGCCAGGACGCGGCCGGGGTGACAGCCGAGTTGGCGGACGGCACGCACCTGCGCTCGCGCTACCTCGTCGGGTGCGACGGTGGCCGCAGTCCCGTGCGCAAGTCGCTCGGCGTCGGTTTCCCCGGGGAGCCCGCCACGGTCGAGACACTGCTGGGAGAGATGGCGGTGACCGAGGATCCGGCCGCGATCGCCGCCGTCGTCGAGGAAGTCCGCAAGACCCAGCTGCGGTTCGGCGTCAGTCCCGGCGAGAACGGGATGTACCGCGTTGTGGTGCCCTCCGACGGCGTGGCCGAGGACCGTGCGGCCCCGCCTACCCTGGACGACTTCAAGCGGCAGCTGTGGGCCGTCACGGGCACCGACTTCGGCGTGCACTCGCCGCGCTGGCTGTCGCGGTTCGGCGACGCCACGCGGCAGGCCGAGCGCTACCGGGTCGACCGGGTGCTACTGGCCGGCGACGCGGCGCACATCCATCCACCGACCGGCGGGCAGGGGCTCAACCTCGGTGTGCAGGACGCGTTCAACCTCGGCTGGAAACTGGCCGCAGCGGTCAACGGATGGGCTCCGGAAGGGCTGTTGGACAGCTACCACATCGAACGGCATCCGGTGGGCGCCCGCGTTCTCGACAACACGCGCGCGCAGATCACGCTCCTGGGGACCGATCCGGGTGCGACCGCACTACGGGGGCTGTTCTCCACGCTGATGGACTTCGAGGACGTGAACCGGTACGTGACCGAGATGATCACCGGGGTCGGCATCCGCTACGACTTCGGCGAGGAACATGAACTCCTCGGCCGGCGGATGCGGGACGTGAAGTTGACGCAGGGGCACCTCTACGGGCTGATGCATCGCGGCCGGGGGCTGCTGCTCGACCGGACCGGCCGGCTCTCGGTGGCCGGCTGGGCGGATCGCATCGATCACGTCGTCGACGTCGGCGAGGAAGCCGAACTGGACGTACCCGCTGTGCTCCTGCGGCCGGACGGCCACGTGGCCTGGGCCGGTGACGATCAGGAGGACCTGCTCGATCGACTGCCCAAGTGGTTCGGTCCCGCGCACTGAGTGCAGCTTTCAAACTCGCGCCTGCCCGACGAGCGGCCGACACCCTGGATTCATCCAGCCGTCGACCGGGGTTCCCCATGGGGGCCAACTCTGGCCACTGTCAACGAATTTGTCCTCAGGAGGCCAGATGTCCCCGCACGCCCCTGTCCGGCGCCGCGTCCGCCGTCCCGTCGCGGCGGGTGTTCCGCTCGCCGTGGTGGTCGCCCTCATGGCGGCCGGTACGGCCGCCGGAGCCCCTTCCGGGAGCGGGGCCGCCCAAGTCACCCGTACGGCGACACTGGACGACATCCCGCTCGGTGCGTTCAGCAACGCGCTGCTGCCCGGGTCGGTGGACAACGACCGGGGAGTGGACCTCGGCGGCATCGGCAGCGACATCTACCCGGCCGGCCGCAAGGGCGAGTACTGGACGATCACCGATCGCGGGCCCAACGGCCAGATCAAGGTGAGCGGGACGAAGCGCCGTACGTTCCCGGTGCCCGGTTTCGACCCGGCGATCGTGAAGATCCGTGTCTCCGGGGACACGGTGAAGGTCCTGGACGCCATCCCGATCACCACGTCCTCCGGGAAGGGCGTCACGGGGCTGCCGAACCAGCAGGGACGCGACGAAGCGCCGTACTCCTACGACGCGCAGACGGCGCTGTCGTACAACCCGAACGGGCTGGACACTGAGGGCATCGTGCGGGCCGGGGACGGGTCGTTCTGGCTCGTCGACGAATACGGCCCCTCCCTGGTGCATGTCTCCGCGCGCGGGAAGGTGCTCACGCGGTACGTGCCCAAGGGGCTGCATCTGACCGGCGCCGACTACCCGGTGGTGGAGGCGCTGCCGGCCGTCCTGCTGCACCGGAAGATCAACCGCGGCTTCGAGGGCCTCGCCCAACTGCCCGGCGGTGACCTGGTGATGGCCTTGCAGAGCCCGCTGTCGCTGCCCGACGGGGACGCCGGGGACGCGTCGCTCAACACCCGTCTGCTGCGCTTCTCCACGAAGAAGAAGGCGGTCACGGCGGAGTACGCCTACCGCTTCGACCCGGTGAACGTGGTCGATCCCAGCGAGGACGACACCTCCGAACTCAAGATCTCCTCGGTGGTCGCCGTGGGCGACGACCGGCTCCTGGTCGAGGAGCGCACCGACAAGGCCGCCCGGCTCCAACTCGTCAAGCTGGAGCGCAAGTCGAACATCCTGGGCGGTCGCTACGACGACGACACGACGTCCCCGTCCCTGGAGCAGCTCGACGACTCCGCCGCCGCGGGTGTCCCGGTGCTGGCCAAGAAGCTGGTCGTGGACCTGGGGACCGTCACCGGGGTGCCCCAGAAGATCGAGGGCATCGCGCGCGTGGATCACGACACGCTCGCCCTGATCAATGACAACGACTTCGGGATGACGGACGGCGCGGGCGCGTTCGACGCGCAGGGGCGGCTGGTCGACAGCGGTATCGAGACGACCCTGGTGTACCTGAAGCTGCCGCACCGCATCTGACTACGCGTCAACTTCTGTGGCGGCTAGCCGAACAGGGACGGGAGCAGCGACCCGATGTCGCTGGGGACCTCGCTCGGCAGTTCCGAGGGGAGGTTCGACGGCAGCGCGGTGGGGAGCTCGGTCGGCAGGCTGCTGGGGAGTTTCGTCGGGAGGGTGAGGGAAGGGCTCCCGCTCGAACTGCTCTCCGCCGGCCGCTTCTTGTCCGGTGAGTCATGTCCCCCGAAGACCATCAGTGCGACGGCAGCGACGGCTCCGGCCGCCACGATCACGGTGAGCAGGATGAACAGCGGTCGGGGGCGCCTACGGGGCGGCGGTTCGTAGTCTCCGTAGCCCCCTCCCGATCCGTGCCCGAAGTCTCCGGGAGGTGGTCCGAAGCCCCCTCCTTGAGGCGGGGTGGCGTCCGGTGGCCCGGGCGGTCGAGGCGGTACGGGCGGCATTGCCATACCGTCCAGAGTCGCCTCGTGGCGGTCATGACGCGACCCCCGCGCGGTGGTTGATGCGGACTCATGCCATGGATCGCATGATTCCGGAGCATTCCGCGCGGAGGTCGGTCACAAAGGGGAACTCACGAAAACCAGCGGGCTCGTGAGTGACGCACGCGCGCGTGCCGTCAGCCGCGTGCTCCCAGGAGGTGATCCATGGCGAGCTGGTCGAGCTGCTCGAAGGCCATCCCGCGCTTGGCGGCAGCCTCCACGTCGAAGTCCTCGAACGCCGAGCGGTCCGCGAGCAGCGCCTTGAGGCCGTCGGCCGCGGTCTGCTGCGCCAGTTCGTCCAGACGCGAGGCGCGCAGCGCCTCCTGGACCACCGGGTCGGCGCGGAAGGCGGCCGAACGCTCCTTCAGGATCAAGTAGTTGCGCATGCAGCCGGCCGCCGACGCCCACACGCCGTCGAGGTCCTCGGTGCGCGGCGGCTTGAAGTCGAAGTGCTTCGGGCCGGCGTAACCGGCGCTCTCCAGGAGGTCGACCAGCCAGAAGGCGGCACGCAGGTCGCCGTTGCCGAAGCGCAGGTCCTGGTCGTACTTGATGCCGGACTGACCGTTGAGGTCGATGTGGAAGAGCTTGCCCGCCCACAAGGCCTGGGCGATGCCGTGCGGGAAGTTGAGCCCGGCCATCTGCTCGTGGCCGACCTCGGGGTTGACGCCGTAGAGCTCGGGGCGCTCCAGGCGCTCGATGAACGCCAGGGCGTGGCCGACGGTGGGGAGCAGGATGTCGCCGCGGGGCTCGTTCGGCTTGGGCTCGATCGCGAACTTGATGCTGTAGCCCTGGTCGGTGACGTACTCGCCGAGGAGGTCGAAGGCCTCCTTCATGCGGTCGAGAGCGACGCGTACGTCCTTGGCGGCGCCGGACTCGGCGCCCTCACGGCCGCCCCAGGCGACGTAGGTCTCGGCGCCGAGCTCGACGGCGAGGTCGATGTTGCGGATCGTCTTGCGCAGGGCGTAGCGGCGCACGTCGCGGTCGTT
The DNA here is from genome assembly GCF_033194735.1 of Streptomyces sp. W16. Classification (NCBI taxonomy): domain Bacteria; kingdom Bacillati; phylum Actinomycetota; class Actinomycetes; order Kitasatosporales; family Streptomycetaceae; genus Streptomyces; species Streptomyces sp. W16. The sequence goes on along the minus strand of NZ_JAWOAI010000326.1, from coordinate 1,720 downwards.
CGCGGTGAACGCGCCGTCCTTGAAGACCGGGTGCGTGAAGAGGTTCGTCGTCGCCATCGGCACCTTCATGCCGGTCGCGTCGAGGGCCTCACGGAAGCGCTTGATGTGCGACTCGCGCTCGGCGTCCGAGGACCCGAAGGGGATCAGGTCGTCGTCGTGGAAGGTCACACCGTGGGCGCCGAGCTCGGACAGGCGCTGCACCGTCTCGACCGGGTCGAGGGCACGGCGGGTGGCGTCGCCGAACGGGTCCCTTCCCTGCCAGCCGACGGTCCACAGGCCGAAGGTGAACCTGTCCTCGGGGGTGGGCTGGTAGTTCATGACGCGGCTCCTTGTTGCTTCGCTCCGACTATTTCGTCATGGCGGTTTACAAATTAGTATGCCGGAGCGTCTCTGGGAAGGGACAATGTGTCTCCGGGCGGAGACACATGCCGCACACAAGGGAGAAACCCGATGTCAGCAGCCGAGGGTCCGCTCGTCGTCGGCGTGGATTCGTCCACCCAGTCCACCAAGGCGCTGGTCGTCGACGTGTCCACCGGCCAGATCGTCGCGAGTGGCCAGGCGCCGCACACCGTCTCCTCGGGGGCCGGCCGGGAGAGCGACCCCCGGCAGTGGTGGGACGCCCTGTGCGAGGCCCTGCGCCAGTGCGGGGACGCCGCCCACGAAGCGGCGGCAGTGTCGATCGGCGGCCAGCAGCACGGCCTGGTCACCCTGGACGCCCGGGGCGAACCGGTAAGGCCTGCCATGCTCTGGAACGACGTGCGGTCGGCACCGCAGGCCCGCCGCCTCATCGAGGAGCTGGGCGGTCCGAAGGCCTGGGCGGAGCGCACCGGCAGCGTGCCCGGCGCTTCCTTCACGGTCACCAAGTGGGCCTGGCTCGCCGAGCACGAACCGGAGGCGGTGCGGGCCACGGCGGCCGTGCGTCTCCCCCACGACTACCTCACTGAACGGCTCACGGGACAGGGCACCACCGACCGTGGCGACGCCTCCGGCACCGGCTGGTGGGCCTCGGGGACCGAGTCGTACGACGAGGAGATCCTCCGGCACGTCGGGCTCGACCCGGCGCTGCTGCCCCGGGTGGTGCGACCGGGCGAGGTGGCGGGCACGGTGCGCGACTGCCACGACCTGCCGTTCTCCAAGGGCACTCTCGTCGCCCCCGGAACCGGCGACAACGCAGCCGCCGCACTGGGCCTCGGGCTGCGCCCCGGCGTCCCCGTGCTCAGCCTCGGCACCTCGGGCACGGTGTACGCGGTGTCGAAGCACCGCCCCGCCGACCCGTCCGGCACGGTCGCGGGGTTCGCCGACGCGCACGGCGACTGGTTGCCCCTGGCCTGCACCCTGAACTGCACCCTCGCCGTCGACCGGATCGCCACCCTGCTCGGCCTGGACCGGGAGGCCGTGGCACCCGGCACGTCGGTCACGCTGCTCCCGTACCTGGACGGCGAGCGCACCCCGAACCTCCCCAATGCCTCGGGCCTCCTGCACGGCCTGCGCCACGACACCACCGGCGGTCAGCTCCTCCAGGCCGCCTACGACGGTGCGGTACACGCGCTGCTGGGCGCGCTCGACCTGGTCCTCGACGAGGACGCGGACCGCACCACACCGCTGTTGCTCATCGGCGGGGGCGCGCGAGGCACGGCCTGGCAGGAGACGGTACGGCGGCTGTCGGGGCGTCCGGTCCAGGTGCCCGAGGCGAAGGAACTGGTCGCGCTCGGTGCCGCCG
>NZ_JAWOAI010000325.1:0-11506 GCF_033194735.1 Streptomyces sp. W16 | reverse complement strand
GAGTTGGCGGCCGAGCACTTCCGGCGCCGGGCCGCCGCCGCGTCCGGCTGCCCGCCGGGCAGCGAGGTCCACGACCTGCTCGCCGACGCCTTCCACGACGTGGCGAAGATCTTCCTGGACACCTACGGCGCCACCGCACCCGACTACGCCACCACCCTCACCGTCGTCGTCCTCACCCCCGGCTGGCTCGGCCATCTCAGCGTCGGCGACGGTTTCGTCGTCGTACGCGCCGGAACCGAGGACGGGCAACGGCAGTTCCACCTCCTTCCGCAGCCGCCCGCCGTCAGCGAGTACAGCAACGAGACCGTCTTCCTCACCTCACCCGACGCGCCTCGCCGACTGCACACCGACTGTGTGGCGGACCCGCGGGTCGACGGGGTGCTGCTGTCCACCGACGGCCTCGCCCAGGCCGCCCTCTCCATGCCCGCCGGTGGCCCGCCGCAGCCCAACACCTCTTTCGTGGAAGCCGTGTTGCGCTCCCTGGACACCCCGGGGCCGGTGACCGACAGCGCGAGCGAGAACATCGCCGCGCTCCTCCGCTCCGACCGGCTGACCAGTCTCAACGGTGACGACAAGACCCTGCTGCGGGCCGTGCGCGCGGTGACCCCGTGACCGGCCGCACCGTCCACCTGGACGGCAAGCCCGTCATCCTCGCCGAACTCCCGCTCAAGGGCGGCGGCCAGGCGGCCGTCTTCCCCGTCGAGGGCGACGACACCATCGTCGTCAAGCTCTACCGCGACCGCCCGGGCCCGGACCTGGAGCGCCGCCTGGCCCGCATGCTGACCATGTCACCGCTGGCCGCCCGCCCCACGGACGCCAACCAGCCGCCCGAACTCGCCTGGCCCACCGCCATCGCCCGCGGCCCCGACGACGCCTTCCTCGGCTACGCCATGCGCCGCTTCGGCGAACCCCAACACGTCCAGCTGGTGGGCCTGTTCACCCGCGTCCAGCGCCTGCGGCTCTTCCCGGGCCGCGCGGACTGGCGCTTCCTGCTCGGCGTCTCCTGGAACCTCGCCTTCATGACGGCCCGCATGCACTACGACGGCCTCGTCATCGGCGACTTCTCGTCGAGCAACGTCGTCGTCGACGCCAACGGCTTCGTCACCTTCCTCGACTGCGACTCCATCGCCTTCACCGACCCGGTCACCGGCGAGCACTTCCCGTGTCTGATGCACACCACCGACTACTCCTCACCGGAACGCCAGTCGGGCGCCGCCGCCACCTCCGGGAGCGACGACTTCGCGCTCGCCGTGCTGATCTACCAGCTCCTCACCGCGGGCAACCACCCCTTCGGCGGCGTCCCGCACGACAGCACCCCCGAATCCACCGTCAAGGACAACATCGCCGCCAGCGTCTCCTACGTCGTCCGCCCCGAACTGGTCGTCATCCCACGCGGCACCGTCGACCCCTCGGTCCTCCCGCCCGGCCTCCTGACCCTGGCCCACACCGCCTTCGGCCCGGGCGTCCACGCCCCCGCCGCCCGCCCCACGGCCGAGGTCTGGCTGCGCGCCCTCGACCAGGAACGCTCCCGCGTCCGGGTCTGCCCGGCCCGCCCCCTGCACACCTACGGCTCCCACCTCCCGACCTGCCCGTGGTGCACCCGCGCCGCGGTGACCGGCCACGACGTGTTCAACCCACCGGTGCGACAGCCGGTGCCCGCGCCTCCCGCGGCCGTACCGACCACCGGCCTCGGCCCGCTGAAGGTGGTGGGCGGTGTGCTGCTCGCGCTGATCCTGCTGATCGTGATCCTTCAACTGCTCTGAGAACGCCCCCGGTCCTCCAGATACCGCGTGTGCGACTCCTGCCGCCGCGCCTCCACCTCACGCAGACTCGCCGCCAGCCCCTGCGCCTCCTCCTGAAGCACCGTCAACTGCCGTTCCAGATGCCGCTCAGGCGGCTCGGCACCCGGCGCCAGCCGCGTCCACCACCGCGTCCGCACGAACGTGTCGACCGCCTCCGGTACGTCCTGCCGGATCGCCCGCGACAGGATGTGCACGCCCTCCGGATCCTGCGCGAGATCATGCGTGACCTGCGGATCCAGCAGCCCGGCGAGGAGCTGGGTCAGCTCGGTGAGCCGGCCGGCTGCGGCGGGCGGCAACTCGATGCCGGTCAGATATCCGCCCAGCTTCTCGAAGTCGTCCCGCAGTTCCTCCAGTTGGGCCGACGGGTCCGGGAAGTCGGGCAGCGGCGGCCGTTCCGGCGGCGCGATCAGCGCACCCGCGCCGTACAGCCCCACGACCACGACGGGCCAGTACGGCCCCGCCACGCCCACGAACGTCAGCACCAGCCCGAGCAGTCCGCACGCGCTGCCGGTGAGGTTCTTGCGGGACTCCAAGTAGCCCAGGAACCTACTGGTAGCCACGGATCTCCTCGAAGGCGCCGTCCAGTGAGCCCTGTTGGGCGTCGAAGAGACGGCCGCCGGTCAGGTCGGCGATGTGCTGGAGCTCCGCCTTGTCCGAGTCGCCGAAGAGGATGGGAAAGACGGGGATCTCCCGCTGGGCTGCGGGCAGTTGACGATAGAACCCGTCGAACTCCTTGGCCTTGGCGCCGGTCGTGTTCTCGCCGTCCGTCATCAGCACGATCGACGTGAACGTGTCGCCACCGGCACCGAGATGCTCGTACGCCTTCTCCAGCGAGGTGTAGATCGCGGTGTTCCCGTCGGCGCCGAGCGCCTTGGTGTCCGCGCGGATCGCGTCCAGCCCGGCCTTTGGATCCCCCGGACTCACCACATGCGTCTTCACGCTCTTCACGGCCGACCCGAACGGCATCAGCGTGACCTCCTCGCGCTGCCGGAAGTCGCCGGTCAGATCGGTGAGGGCCTTCTTCAGCCGGGACAGCCGGTCGCCCGCCATCGACCCCGAGGTGTCCAGGACGTACACGGTCCGCGACGGCCGGCGCAGCTTGTTCTCGTACGAGTCCAGGAGGCCGTCGGCCACGGACCGGCTGCCGGGGAACGGGAGTTCACGCCGTCGGCTGGTGTCCAGGCCGGACGCGGGCGGTACGGAGGTGACGACCGGGCGGCGGTGCGTGCGGGTGGTGATCAGCTTCTGCAGGGCGTCCGTGCGCAGGTCCGTCGTCACCCGGCGGACGTTCTCGCGGGTCGTGGCGTCCGACGAGGCGAGGGAGGTCAGCGGGTAGTCGGCGGTGACGACCCCGTCGCTCGGGCGGATCACGGTCAGACCCGGGATGCCCTTGAGGACGGACTCGTAGTTGAGCAACGCGTCGACGTTCCCCCGCCGTTGGTACGCCTGGGCCAGCCAGCCCGACGAACCCGACGTCAGCTTCTGCCCCTTGAAGAACTCCTTCAGCCGGGGAGCCGCCTTGGTGACGTCCGCATCGGTGAGCGCCGACTGGGCGCCGGAGAGCGCGGAGGCCACCGAGATCAGCGTGGAGAAACCGGAGTTGGAGCGCGCCGGGTCCGTCATGCCGTACGTCAACCTGCCGTCCTGGACGGCCTGTTCGATCTGCGACCAGGTCACCTTGTCCGGCCGCCAGCCCAGTGCCGTGACGGTGGCCGTCCTCACCCCGATCGCGACCGGGCTCGACATGATCGACGTCTCCGAGACGACCTTCTCCGCCGCGTCGGGCCGTAGCCGCAGATAGTCGTTCGACGACAGCCACAGCGCGTCGTACCGCCCGTCGGCCTTGCCCTGCGCCAGCAGGTCCACCGCGTCGAGGGTGCCCATGTAGGTGGGGCGGATCGTGATGCCGGTGTCCTTGCGGATCTGGTCGAACACCGGGGTCATGTCGCTGAGTTCGCTGGAGGCGAGGACGCGGAGGGTGCCGGGTGCCGCTGGCGGTTGGCCGGTGGTCGAGTGGTCCGGGGTCGAGGTGCATCCCGCCGCCACCCATGCGAGTGCGATGGCGGCTGCGGCGCCGCGGGCCGCGTGTGCCCACCCGTTCCGCCGTGCGGAACGCCTGCCCACACGCTCGACGAGTATCAAGTCGCCGCGTCTCATGCGGAGCCCCCGTCCAGCGCGCCTCGCGACCGGCTCCGCTCCAAGTACGTGCTGGCGTTCTGGAGTTCGGACGTCAGGGACTCCACGGTCGCCGCCATCACCTCGGTCGCCTGGACCTTGTAGGTGTCGATCGCGTCGAGCGTGCGGTAGATCTGCTGGAACGCCGTGCGCAGCGTCTCCGCGCCCACCGCAGGGTCGGCCGCGATGCGCTGGATCTCGCCGCTCTGTGTGGCGAGCATCTCCGCGTTGCCCCGGATCAGGTCCTCGGTCGTGCCGCGCAGGGCGTTGACCTGGTCGACGACCTTGCGCTGGTTTTCGAGGGCGGAGGCGAGCATGACCGAGATGCGGAGGGCCGAGACGGTCGTGGTCGCCGCCCGGTCGACCCCCTTGATCAGCTCGTCGTTGTTGCGCCGTACGACGTCCATCGCCAAGTAGCCCTGCGCGCACACCGCGAGCTGGGTCAGCAGGTCCTGGTGCTTCTGTCGGACCGGGAAGAGGACGTCCGCGCGCAGGGTGTCGGCCTGGCCGGGGTCGGCCGCCTCGACGCCGGCGATGTGCTGCTCGACGGCCGAGTCGAGGGCCTGGGTGAGGACCACGTACTCCTGGAGCTTGCCCATGGTCTCCCAGAGCCGGACCCGCTCGGTCTGCAACGCCGCGCTGTCGCGCCGGAGTTCGTCCTGACCGCCGCGCAGCGAGCCCACGATCTTGTTCAACGTCCCTTGCGCGGAGGCGTACTTGGCGACGTGGTCGCGCAGCTTGTTGCCGCCGGGCAGCCGGGACAGCAACTTCCGCCCCTTCGACGCCGGCAGCTCACGCGGGTCCAAGTCCTCGACGACTCGCCGCAGTTCGACGAGCGAGCCCGCCACCTGCGACTGGGCGTCCCCGCCCTTCGAGGGCAGACTGCGCACCGTCCGCTCCAGCATCCGGTTGGACTGCGCGGTCGCGCTGCGCATCTCCCCGGCACCGAGCGCGGTGATCTCCCCGACCTTGCCCGCGAACTCGGGCGAACGGGCGTCCAGGGCGGCGAGTCCCTCGACGTAGGCGGTGGCCTTCCGCTCCATGTCGGTGCGGACACCGTCGTCGACCGGCACGAGTCCGCCGGCCTTCTCCTTCGGGACGGCCGTCACGGCCTCCGGCGGAGTGAGCGTGAAGACGTCGTCACCGCTGAGGGTGTGCTGACTGCTGTTGTTCTGGCTGGTGTTGAAACTGCTGCTCATGTCTGTTCCCCCGTTCAACCGCGCGCCCGGCGCGCCATGTCGTGCAGCACCGTGGAGGTGGGCACGGGCGCCTGCCGGACGCCGGTCAGCGTCTGGTTGAGGTAGCTGGAGTGGGCGGCGGTGGCCGCGACGAACTCGGCGGAGTCACCCTGCGGCCGGAACCCGTGCCGTACGGCGAGTTTCCGCAACGTCGGGTCGGAGCTGAGGAGTTCACCCAGCGCCCGGCCCTCGGGAGTGAGCGGCACGACGGTGTGGTCGCTGGTGGCCGTGGTGTCCGGGTAGAGCACGACGAGGTCGCCTACCGGCTGCTTGTCGAGGAGCAGCGAGGCCACCTGGGACTCGTACACCAGGACCAGCGGATTGCCGGCGCCGCTGATGAAGTCCCGGAACGGCGCGTCCGAGCTGGACTGTTGGGCGCCCTGCACACTGATCAGCTTGCGCATCAGCGGCGCGGTGCGACCGACGTCGGCGCTACTGGCCGCCACCCGCCCGCCGCCCGCGACGTAGGAAGCGGCGGCGAGATACAGCGCACCGGAGTTGGAGGTCTCCGGGTCGGTGGTCGCGATGTAGAGGGTCCCGGTCAACTCCCCGTGCTTTCCAGCCCCCTTGAGCTGCTGCCAGGTCAGATCACGCTTGGCCGCATCCAGATAGGCACCCATCTTCAGCGTGCCGCGGTCCTGGCTCTTGTCCAGCGTGGCGAGCCCGTTGTCCGCGAGGACCTGGGCGGCGCTGCGATGGGCCACGACGACGAGCGGCGAGTAGAAGGGCCGCGGCAAAGGCTGCCGCACCTTGTACTTGGCGGCGAGCGCGTCGGCCGGCGCCTGGCTGGAGGGGAAGGCGAAGTCGTACCCCTTGAGGTCGAGCCCCTCCATGGCCCAGGACCCGGAGGTCTCCGTCTTCACGGTGTAGCCCTTGGCGGCGAGGGCCTTCACCACATCGGGATCGGCGAAGAAGTCCGCCTTCTCCGAACCGATCACTCCACGCACGGTCTTCGTTGCCGTGCCCTTGTCCCCGTTGTCCCGGCCCGCTACGACGGCTGCCACCACTCCGCCGATCAGCAACACCGCGAGGACGATTCCCGCGATACGTCTCACGAGGGGCAGCGTGCTCGCGGAACCCAACATTCCCCGAGGAAAGGGATGAACGGAGGGTGTCGGACGGGTCCCGGATCAACACGGTTGAGAGGAGCGCCCCTTCAGGGGCGCGGGGCTGTATCGATATGCGGCTCCGCCGCGTGGGCGCGACCAGCCACAGTGCACGCGCACCCGCAAGAACACAGAACCCCTAGGGCGATTAGGCGACCACAGTCACCGCATGCGCATCCATCCGCTCGGCCGAGAGAATCGCCGCAGCCGTATCCGCACGGGACGCCGCAACAACCAACGCCCGCCCGGCAAGCGCATGAGCCTTCAGGTGCAGGGCATCCAAACGGGACGTAGAAGCGGCGGCGGACGCCCGGCTCGGCGAGGCGCCACCACGCAACCGCGTGAGCTGCCCGGCAAGCCTCTCCGCCGCGACATCCAGTTCATCCGACGGCGCCAACGCCCGCAGTTCATCCGTCACCGCAAGCAGCGCGGCAAGATGCCCCGCCAGCTGAATGTCCAGTTCTTCCTCGCGCGACCGGTGAGGAAAGTCGGAGGGCGTGCGGGCCGGCGTGCTGTGGACCGACTTGGTGCGGATCGGTTCGTACATGGCTGGTCTCCTGTGCTCAGACAGGAAACCATCCTAGCTTAGATCTCGTCTAAAGTTATGCTGGCCGAAAAATTGGCTGGAAGAACCAGTTCCATGAGGTTTACGGCTGGCTGTACCCGTCCAGGAAGTTCCCGATCCTGGTCACCGCGTCCCGCAGATCGCCGACCGAGGGCAGCGTCACGACCCGGAAGTGGTCGGGCTCGGACCAGTTGAACCCGGTGCCGTGGACGACCATGATCTTCTCGCGGCGCAGCAGGTCGAGCACCATCTGCCGGTCGTCCTTGACCTTGAAGACCTGCGGATCGAGCCGCGGGAACAGATACAGCGCCCCCTTCGGCTTCACGCAGGTCACACCCGGGATCTGGGTCAGCAGCTCGTACGCGACATCCCGCTGTTCCTTCAGCCGGCCGCCCGGTAGCACCAGGTCGTTGATGGTCTGCCGCCCGCTGAGCGCGGCGACGACCCCGTGCTGGCCGGGCATGTTCGCGCAGAGCCGCATGTTCGCCAGGATCGTCAGGCCCTCGATGTAGGAGTCGGCGTGCGAGCGCGGCCCGGAGATCGACATCCAGCCCACCCGGTAACCGGCGACCCGGTACGCCTTGGACATGCCGTTGAAGGTGAGGGTGAGCAGGTCCGGGGCGACCTTCGAGGTCGGGGTGTGCGTGGCGCCGTCGTAGAGGATCTTGTCGTAGATCTCGTCGGAGCAGACGAGGAGGTTGTGGCGGCGGGCGATGTCGGTGAGGCCCTTGATCATCTCCTCGTCGTACACGGCGCCGGTGGGGTTGTTCGGGTTGATGATGACGATCGCCTTGGTGCGGTCGGTGACCTTCCGCTCCACGTCGGCGAGGTCGGGCATCCAGTCGGACTGCTCGTCGCAGCGGTAGTGGACGGCGGTGCCGCCGGAGAGGGACACGGCGGCGGTCCACAGGGGGTAGTCCGGGGACGGTACGAGGACCTCGTCGCCGTCGTCGAGCAGGCCCTGCATCGCCATGACGATCAGCTCGGAGACGCCGTTGCCGATGAAGACGTGCTCCACGTCCGTCTCGATGCCGAGGGTCTGGTTGTGCATCACGACCGCGCGGCGGGCGGCCAGCAGGCCCTTCGCGTCGCCGTACCCGTGTGCCGACGACACGTTCCGGAGGATGTCCTCCAGGATCTCGGGCGGGCACTCGAACCCGAAGGCCGCCGGGTTGCCCGTGTTGAGCTTCAGGATGCGGTGGCCGGCCGCTTCCAGACGCATCGCCTCTTCGAGAACCGGGCCCCGGATCTCGTAACAGACGTTCGAGAGCTTGGTCGACTGGATCACCTGCATGTCGGTGAGCTTACGGCCCGGTAACGCCTCTCGCGCCGTGTTTTGCACCACGTGGGCTTCTTGCGGCGGCCCCCTCTTGTCGTGAGAATGTGCATGACAATGACGTGAGGGCGACCGGAAGATCTCCGGTCGCTCGCGTCTGTAAGAGGGGACCCCCACATGAACAAGCCTCTCCTTGCCGCACTCTCGGGCCTGGTCATCGCCGGGACCGGAATGGCACCCGCGGTCGCCGCACCGCAGGCCGCACCGAAGGCGGCGGCCGTGACCGTCGACTTCGCCGGAACCGTCTCGCTCAGCAACTGCTCCGGGTCGGTCATCCGCTTCCCGAACTCGACCGACACCTCCCCGGCCCTCGTGCTGACCAACGGCCACTGCCTGGAGACCGGCTTCCCGGAGCCCGGCGAGGTCATCACCGGCCAGTCCTCCAGCCGCACCTTCGGGCTGCTGAACTCGGCCGGCACCAAGGTCGCCACACTCCGCGCCAACCAGGTCGTCTACTCGACGATGACCGACACGGACGTGACGATCTACCGCACCACCACCACGTACGCGGCGATCAAGAGCGCGTACAACATCAGCCCGCTCACCGTGAGCGCCACGCACCCGACCGCCGGCACCGCCATCAAGGTCGTCTCCGGCTACTGGAAGACGATCTACAGCTGCAACATCGACGGGTTCGTGTACCGGCTGAAGGAGGGCGACTGGACCTGGAAGGACTCGGTCCGCTACACCTCCGCCTGCAACACCATCGGCGGCACGTCCGGCTCCCCGGTCATCGACACCAGCACCGGCCAGGTCGTCGCCGTCAACAACACGGGCAACGAGGACGGCGAGACCTGCACCGTCGACAACCCGTGCGAGGTCAGCGAGACCGGCGCGGTGACCGTCCGCGAGGGCATCAACTACGCCGAGGAGACCTACAACATCCCGGCCTGCTTCACCTCGGCCAACGTGCTCAGCCTGAGCGCGAGCGGCTGCACCCTGCCCAAGCCGTAGGTTCCGGGTTCTCGCTCAAGTCGTAAGTCAGGAGCGGGAGTTGGCGTTCCGTCGCACGGGACTGCGACGGATCGACCGGCCCGCCAGTACGTCCGTCCGCCGGCCGTCCTCGATCACGAAGCGGCCGTCGATCAGGACGTGCGGGATGCCGGTCGGCAGTCTGCGCGGTTCCTCGAACGTCGAACCCGCCGCCACCGTCTCCGGGTCGAACAGGACCAGGTCCGCCTTGTAGCCCTCGCGGACCAGACCCCGGTCGGGCAGACGCAGGCGCGCCGCCGGGCGGGAGGTCAGGTGTGCCACGCACTCCTCCAGCGGCAGGATCCCCAACTCCCGTACGTAGTGGCCGAGATAGCGCGGGAACGTGCCGTACGCCCGCGGATGCGGCTTGGCGCCCTGGAGGATGCCGTCCGAGCCGCCCGTGTGGACGCGGTGCCGCATGATCTGCCGGACGTTCTCCTCGTGGCCCACGTGCTGGAGGATCGACGGGGCGAGCCGGTCGGCCAGGAGCAGGCGGCGGGCCGTGGTCCAGCTGTCGAGGCGGCGGCCGACGTGGTCCGCCAGCGCGGGATCCGCGACCCCCGAGATCTCGATCGTGTCCCACTCCATCGGCACCCCGTGACAGCCGTCCGAGCCGAGCACCTCCAGGTGGTGGCGGATCCGCTCGGCCGTCCCGTCGTCCGCGAGCCGCTTCAGGATCGCCTCCGGGCCGCCCTCGCTCGCCCAACTCGGCAGCATGGCCACGAGAGTTGTGCAGCCCGGGGTGTAGGGGTAGGTGTCGAGGCTGATGTCCGCGCCGGTGGCCAGTGCCTCGTCCAGGAGGGTCAGCAGCTCCGGTGCCCGGCCCTCGTTCACGCCGAAGTTCATGGTGGCGTGGGCGAGATGGAGGGGGCAGCCCGCCTCGCGGGTCAGCTCCACCATCTCCTCGTAGGCCTCCAGCGCGCCCGCTCCGTACGAGCGGTGGTGCGGGCAGTAGTAGCCGTCGTACGACGCCACCACCCGGCAGAGTTCGGTGAGTTCGGCGTCCTTGGCGTACATGCCGGGCGTGTAGGTGAGCCCGGACGACATGCCGACCGCGCCCTGCTCCATGCCCTCCGCGACCAACCGCCGCATCCGGTCCAGCTCCTGGGGTGTCGCCTCCCGGTCCTCCCAGCCGGCGACGAGCATCCGGACCGTGCCCTGGGGGATCAAGTAGGCCGCGTTGACGGCGATTCCGCGGCCTTCGAAAGCGGAGTCCAGCCGGTCCAGGTACTCGCCCACCGACCGCCAGTCGAAGTCGATGTCGTCGCCGTACCCGTTCCACCCGCTGATCGCCCGGCGCACCTCGGCGAGCGTGCGGTCGTCGACGGGGGCGTACGACAGCCCGTCCTGGCCGAGGACTTCGAGGGTCACCCCCTGCGCGGCCTTGGCGCTGTGGTCCGGGTCGCGGAGCAGGGCCAGGTCGCTGTGGGCGTGCATGTCGATGAAACCGGGGGAGAGGACCAGCCCCTCCGCGTCCAACTCCCGCCGCGCCTTGGGGCGTTGACAGCCCGCCTGCGCCGCCTCCCGCACGATCGAGACGATCCTGCCGCCGTCGACGACGACATCGGCGCGGTACGACGCTCCACCGCTGCCGTCGACGACGTCCGCGTCCCGGATGACGAGCTCTTCCATGTCACGCCTCCTAGAAGAACGTGCGGATGTAGTCGACGACCGTGCCGTCCGCCTCCGCCACCGGGATCAGCTGCCACTTGTCGAAGGACGTGCAGGGGTGGGACAGTCCCAGGCCGATCCAGTCGCCCACCTCCAGGTCCGCCTCGGCCGCCGTCCGCAGCCAGGCGTGCTGGTCGGAGAGGCCGGTGACCTCGATGCCGGTCGCCGGGCGCTCGGTGCCGTCCCGGCGGACCACCTGGGCGAGCGGGAGGTCGAGGTCGTAGGCCGCGTCCCGCTTGCCCGCGTTGGCGAAGGCCTGCTCGGGGGAGGGGCGGGAGACGACCTGTGCCCAGAGCCGGAACGCGGGTTCCAGCGCGCCTTCTTCGGGGACGCGGGTGAAGGGGGTCAGCTTGCGGTAGTGGCCGTCGTCGTGCGAGACGTAGGCGCCCGAGCGCAGCAACTTCAGTGCGGGGAGTGAGAGTTCGGGCAGTTCGGCGAAGACGTCGGCCACCGCGTCGAACCAGGCGCTGCCACCCGCGCTGACCACGATCTCGTCGAGCCCGGCCCCGGCGAACCGCCCCGCCTTGTCGAACTCCACGGCGAGCGCGGTCAGTCGGCGCAGCCACGCGTGCACCCGCTCAGGGTCGGCCTGGGGCACCTCGCCCTCGTAGCCCGCCACGCCCACGAGCCGCAGTGTCGTC
>NZ_JAWOAI010000324.1:0-11577 GCF_033194735.1 Streptomyces sp. W16 | reverse complement strand
CCCGCCCGCCGAACGCGCCGCCCGCCTGGCGGCATTGCGGGACGTGCTCGTGTCCCGCAAGGAAGAGATCGCCGAGACGGTCACCGCCGAACTCGGCTCCCCGCTCGCCTTCTCGCAGGCCGTCCACGCGGGCGTGCCGATCGCGGTCGCGGGTTCCTACGCCGAACTCGCCGCGACCCACGCCTTCGAGGAGAAGGTCGGCAACTCGACGGTCTACCAGGAGCCGATCGGCGTGGTCGGCGCGATCACCCCCTGGAACTACCCCCTCCACCAGATCGTCGCCAAGGTCGCCCCCGCCCTCGCGGCAGGCTGCACGGTGGTGCTGAAGCCCGCCGAAGACACCCCGCTCACCGCCCAGTTGTTCGCGGAGGCGGTCGACGAGGCGGGCATCCCGGCCGGCGTCTTCAACCTCGTCACCGGCCTCGGCCCGATCGCCGGCCAGGCCCTCGCCGAGCACCCGGGCGTCGACCTGGTCTCCTTCACCGGCTCCACGGCGGTGGGCCGTCAGATCGGTGCCACGGCGGGCGCCGCGATCAAGAAGGTCGCCCTCGAACTCGGCGGCAAGTCCGCCAACGTCATCCTGCCGAGCGCCGACCTCGCCAAGGCCGTCAACGTAGGCGTCGCCAACGTGATGTCCAACTCCGGCCAGACATGCAGCGCCTGGACCCGCATGCTGGTCCACCGCGACCAGTACGACGAGGCCGTCCGACTCGCCGCGACCGCCGCCGCCAAGTACGGCGACCGCATCGGCCCGGTCGTGAACGCCAAGCAGCAAGCCAGGGTGCGGAGTTACATCGAGAAGGGTGTGTCGGAGGGCGCGCGGCTGGTGGCGGGCGGTCCCGAATCCCCGTCCGAGCAGGGCTACTTCATCAGCCCCACCGTGTTCGCCGACGTGACCCCCGACATGACGATCGCGCAGGAGGAGATCTTCGGCCCGGTCCTCTCCATCCTCCGCTACGACGACGAGGACGACGCCGTGCGCATCGCCAACGGCACGGTGTACGGCCTGGCGGGCGCGGTGTGGGCCGGTGAGGAGGCGGAAGCGGTCGCGTTCGCACGGAGGTTGGAGACCGGGCAGGTGGACATCAACGGCGGACGCTTCAACCCCCGTGCCCCGTTCGGGGGTTACAAGCAGTCGGGTGTCGGCCGGGAACTCGGCGCGCACGGACTGTCCGAGTACCTCCAGACCAAGTCCCTCCAGTTCTGAGGAGTGTTCGCATGGTCCGCGCAGCCGTACTGCCCGCCGTGGGCGCTCCGTTGGAGATCGCCGAGATCGACCTCCCGGACCCCGGCCCCGGCCAGGTCCGTATCCGCCTCGCCGCCGCCGGGGTCTGTCACTCCGACCTGTCCCTGACCAACGGCACCATGCGTGTGCCGGTACCGGCGGTCCTCGGTCACGAGGGCGCGGGCACGGTGGTGGCCGTGGGGGAGGACGTCGCCCACATCTCACCCGGCGACTCCGTCGTCCTCAACTGGGCCCCGTCCTGCGGCACTTGCCACGCCTGCACGCTCGGCGAGGTCTGGCTCTGCGTCAACGCCCTCAACGGCGCCGCCGACGTCTACGCCCACCGTGCCTCCGACGGCACCGACCTCCATCCCGGCCTGAACGTGGCCGCGTTCGCCGAGGAGACGGTCGTATCGGCCGCCTGTGTCCTGCCGCTCCCGGACGGAATCCCGTTGACGGACGCGGCACTTCTGGGCTGCGCCGTCCTCACCGGCTACGGCGCCGTCCACCACTCGGCGCAGGTACGGGAGGGCGAGACGGTCGCGGTCTTCGGCGTCGGCGGAGTCGGCCTCGCGACCCTCCAGGCGGCCCGGATCGCGGGCGCCACGAAGATCGTCGCCGTCGATGTCTCCCCGGAGAAGGAGGAGTTGGCGCGCGCGGCCGGAGCCACCGACTACGTGGTCGCCTCCGAGAACACGGCCCGCGAGATCCGCGCCCTCACCGGAAAACAGGGCGTCGACGTCGCCGTGGAGTGCGTCGGCCGGGCGGTCACCATCCGCACCGCCTGGGAGACCACCCGCCGGGGCGGTCGCACCACGGTCGTCGGCATCGGCGGCAAGGACCAGCAGGTCACCTTCAACGCCCTCGAACTCTTCCACTGGGGACGGACGTTGAGCGGCTGCGTCTACGGCAACTCCGACCCGGCGAAGGACCTCCCGGTACTCGCCGAACACGTGCGTGCCGGACGCCTGGACCTGGGCGCACTGGTGACGGAACGGATCGAACTGGCCGGGATTCCGGCCGCGTTCGAGAACATGATGGCGGGGAAGGGCGGCCGGGCACTGGTGGTGTTCTGAACCGCCTTGTCTACGGGACCTGTTCGGGCTCCGGGTCAGTGGCGGTGGTCGCAGCCTGCTCCACCTCCGCCTTCGCATGCGGCCGGGACCGCGACACCGCCACGCCCGCGAGACACAACACCCCGCCCGCCAGGGTGAGCAGCCCCGGCACCTCGCCGAGCGCCAGCCACGACATCAGGACGACCAGCGCGGGCACGGCGTACGTCGTCGCGCCCATGCGGCTGGCGGTCGTACGGGCGAGGGCGTAGGCCCAGGTGGTGAAGGCGAGGGCGGTCGGGAAGATGCCCAGGTAGACCATGTTGAGCGTGGCGGAGACGGGCGCGTCGGCCGCCTGCTGGACGAGCTGCCCCGCGAACGGCAGGCAGAGCACCGCCCCGATGAGGCACCCGAACGTCGTCACCTGGAGCGCGCTGGCCCGGCCGAGGGCCGGCTTCTGGGCGACGACCCCACCGGCGTACGCGACCGCCGCGAGCAGACACAGCACCACACCGAGCACGGACGAACCGCCCTCGCCCGACATCGACAGCCCCACGGTCACCGCACCGGCGAAGGACACCGCCATCCCCGCGAGCAGCCGCGGCGGCATCGCGTCACCGAGCAGCCGCGAGCCGAGCAGGGCGATGAGAATCGGCCCGATGTTCACGACGAGAGCGGCGGTACCGGCGTCCACCTCCTGCTCGCCCCAGTTCAGGACGACCATGTAGAAGCCGAACCACAGCGCGCCCGAGATCGCGATCCCCCGCCAGGCGGACCGGGGCGGCACCCCTTCCCGCCGTACGAGACAGAGCACCCCCAGCGCCAGCGCCCCGCTCGTCAGCCGCCCCAGGGCCAGGGCCCCCGGTGAGTAGGCGGATCCGGCGCTCCGGATGGACACGAAGGCGGAGGCCCACAGCACGACGGTGACGACGGCGGCTGCGGCGGCGGTCGCTTCGGCGGGGCGGGCGGGTTTCTTCATGTCCCGAGGTTATGCGGGGGCAGGGCGGCGGCGCTGGCGGAAATCGGACGTCAGGTTCGGGGTGCGGGCGTGATGCCTATGGGGTTAGATCTATTGCCTGGGAGGCTTGACGTCGACTCGGTCGGAGGGGCAGAGTCCGGCACAAGTGCCGACAGGTGAGGACGTCCGATGAGCCACCACCCCGTACCGAAGCGTGTGCATCGCCTGTGGTCGACGGAGCACGAGCCCGTGCTGGAGGTCGAGGACGGCGACACCGTGTCGTTCGACCTCACCGAGGCCACGGACGGACAGTTCGACCCGGCGTCGACGGTCCAGGCGGTCGCGGGATTCGACTGGGACCGGGTCTATCCCCTGGCCGGACCCGTCCTGGTCAAGGACGCCGAGCCGGGCGACGTACTGGAGGTGGAGTTCCTGGAGCTCAGGTCGGTCGACTGGGGCTGGACGGCCGTTCTGCCCGGACTCGGCCTGCTCAGCGAGGACTTCCCCGACGCGCACCTCCACCTGTGGGACCTGACCGGCGGAGACACGGCCAACTTCCTCGACGTGGCCGACATCCCAATCCGCCCCTTCTGCGGGGTGGTTGGAGTCTGCCCAGACGTCACCGAACCCCAAAGCGTCCTGCCCCCGGGCCACTTCGGCGGCAACGTGGACTGCAAGGACCTGGTGGTCGGCACCAAGCTTTACCTCCCGGTCCAGGTACCGGGCGCCCGCCTCAGCCTCGGCGACCCCCACGCCGCCCAGGGTGACGGCGAGTTGTGCGTCAGCGCGATCGAGGCGTCCCTGTCGGGCGCGGCCCGGATCCGCCTGCACAAGGGCCGCCGGATCGCGGCCCCCCAGTTCGAAACGGCAGGCCCACTCCGCACGGACGCCGACCGCGCCGGCCACTACGCCACGATGGGCGTGGCCCCCGACCTCATGCGCGCCGCCCAGGACGCGACCCGAGCAATGATCGACCACCTCGGCACCCGCTACGGCCTGGCCCCGATCGACGCATACGTCCTGTGCAGCGTGGCCGTAGACCTGAGAATCACAGAGGTGGTGGACGCCCCGAACTGGGTGGTCTCGGCGTACCTACCGAAGGCGATCGTCCGGGCTCTTTGAAGGCATGCGGTACCTGTCAGGGGCGCGGGGAACTGCGCGACCAGCCACGACGGAGCGGTACTCGGCAAAAAACAGAACCCCCCACCCCCATAGCCGCCCCTACCGACCGGCCACTTCCGAGAACTGCCGAGCCAACCCCTCCAGCAACGCAGCCAACCCCACCTCAAAAGCCCGCTCATCGATCTTCTCCTGCTGCTCGGCAAGAAGATGCGCCTGCCCAAGATGCGGATAATCGGCCGGATCGTACGCACTCGCGTCGTCCACAAACCCCCCGGCGAACGACCCGAGCGCCGACCCCATGATGAAGTACCGCATAAGCGCCCCGATCGACGTGGCCTGCGCAGGCGGCCACCCCGCATCCACCATCGCGCCGTACACCGCGTCCGCGAGCCGCAACCCCGCCGGCCGCCGCCCAGGCCCGGTCGCGAGCACAGGCACGATGTTGGGATGGTCACGCAGGGCGGACCGATAGGACACGGCCCAGTCGTGCAGCGCGGTACGCCAGTCCCGGCCGTCCTCGAACATCGACAGATCGACCTGCGCGCTCACCGAGTCCGCGACCGCCTCCAGAATCTGGTCCTTGGTGCGGAAGTGGTTGTAGAGCGAGGGCCCACTCACCCCCAGCTCGGCAGCGAGCCGACGTGTGGACACGGCCGCGAGGCCTTCCGTGTCCACCAGCACACGGGCCGTCGCGACGATCCGGTCGGTGCTGAGGAGGGGCTTGCGCGGTCGGGCCATGGCGCACATAGTAGGGCTGCGAGAGCGAAACTAGCAGTGCTAATTTAAATGTGCAGTAGTCGATGTGCACCAGTCGATGTACGGCCTTTCATTTGGGGTGACGCGCGATGGACCTGGGACTGAGCGAGGAGCAGCAGGCCGTACGGCGGCTCGCCAAGGACTTCGTGGACCGTGAGATCGCCCCGCACGTCATCGCCTGGGACCGTGCCGAAGAGGTCGACCGGTCGATCGTGAAGAAGCTCGGCGGGGTCGGCTTCCTGGGGCTGACCATCGACGAGGAGTACGGCGGCTCGGGCGGCGACCATCTCGCGTACTGCCTGGTCACCGAGGAACTCGGACGCGGCGACTCCTCCGTGCGCGGCATCGTCTCCGTGTCGCTCGGCCTGGTCGCCAAGTCGATCGCGGCCTGGGGGAGCGAGGAGCAGAAGCGGCGCTGGCTGCCGGGGCTCACCTCCGGCGAGTACGTCGGCTGCTTCGGCCTCACCGAACCCGGCACCGGCTCCGACGCCGGCAACCTCACCACCCGGGCGGTCCGGGACGGCGACGACTACGTCGTCAACGGCACCAAGATGTTCATCACGAACGGCAGTTGGGCCGACGTCGTGCTGCTCTTCGCCCGCGCCACCGACGCCCCCGGCCACAAGGGTGTCTCCGCCTTCCTCGTGCCCACCGACACCCCCGGCCTGACCCGCCGCACCATCCACGGCAAGCTCGGCCTGCGCGGCCAGGCGACCGCCGAACTCGTCCTCGAAGACGTGCGCGTCCCCGCTTCCGCGATGCTCGCCCCCGAGGGCAAGGGCTTCTCGGTCGCGATGTCCGCGCTGGCCAAGGGGCGGATGTCGGTCGCGGCGGGCTGCGTCGGCATCGCCCAGGCCGCGCTGGACGTGGCCGTGCGCTACGCCGGCGAGCGCGAGCAGTTCGGCAAGCCCATCGCCCACCACCAGCTCGTCCAGGAACTGATCAGCGACATCGCCGTCGACGTGGACGCGGCCCGGCTGCTGACCTGGCGGGTCGCCGACCTGATCGACCGGGGCCTGCCCTTCGCCACCGAGTCCTCCAAGGCCAAGCTCTTCGCCTCGGAGGCCGCCGTCCGCGCCGCGAACAACGCCCTCCAGGTCTTCGGCGGCTACGGCTACATCGACGAGTACCCGGCCGGCAAACTGTTGCGCGACGCCCGCGTGATGACCCTCTACGAGGGCACCAGCCAGATCCAGAAACTGCTCATCGGGCGTGCGCTGACAGGCGTTTCGGCGTTCTGAGCCAGGTCCTTTGTGACTACACGGGCTGAGTATCCGCACGGATGTGGCGAGGCTCCTGTCTGCCGCATCGTGGACCCATGAGTGACACACCGGTCAGACAGCAGACCACGGCCGCCTATCACGGCCAGGCCGTCGCCTCTTTCGCGATCGCCCTCTCGGCGACCGCCATCGGCATCTTCCGGCTCCACGCCGACACCTGGGTACGGGCCTTCCTCGGCATCGCCGTCCTCTACCTGGTCACCTCCGCCTTCACGCTCGCCAAGGTGGTCCGCGACCGTCAGGAGGTCGGCCAGATCGTCAGCCGGGTCGACCAGGCCAGGCTGGAGAAGCTCCTCGCCGAGCATGACCCCTTCGAAAAGCTCTGAGCGGCCAGACTAAGCGCTCGCTCAGGTTCGGCGGTATGGTGGAGCCCTTGTCATCGAGAGGGGCTTACGAGCGATGAGTACGGCGGAGGAGACGACCGCGGGCGACCCGCAGGCCTGGGCAGAGGTCACGCCCCACGCGGCCCGGCGACTGCTGATCGCCGCCGTGGAGGCCTTCGCCGAGCGCGGCTACCACGCGACGACCACCCGGGACATCGCCGGCCGCGCCGGGATGAGCCCGGCCGCGCTCTACATCCACTACAAGACCAAGGAAGAGCTGCTCCACCGGATCAGCAGGATCGGCCACGAGAAGGCCCTCGACATCCTGCGTACGGCGGCGGGGCGCGAGGGCAGTGCCGCCGAGCGGCTCGCCGACGCCGTGAGCTCCTTCGTCCGCTGGCACGCGGGCGGTCGTACCACCGCGCGGGTCGTGCAGTACGAACTCGACTCGCTCGGCCCGGACGCCCGCGCCGAGATCCTCGCGCTGCGCCGGCAGGTCGACGCCGAGGTGCGTGGGATCGTCGAGGACGGGGTGGCGGACGGCTCCTTCGACGTGGCGGACGTGAAGGGCACGACTCTCGCGATCCTGTCCCTGTGCATCGACGTGGCCCGCTGGTTCAGTCTCGACGGGCCCCGGACGCCCGACGAGGTCGGCGCGCTCTACGCCGACCTCGTACTGCGGATGGTGGGGGCCAAGTAGCCGCCGCCGTGCGGAGGTTGGCCGCTCAGAGGTAGTAGCGCGACACCGACTCGGCCACGCACACCGGCTTGTCGCCGCCCTCGCGCTCCACGGTGAACGCGACGCTCACCTGGACGCCGCCCGGCACGTCGTCGACGCCGGTGATCGTCGCGGTGGCGCGCAGCCGGGAGTCGACCGGGACCGGGGCGGGGAAACGGACCTTGTTCGTCCCGTAGTTGACGCCCATCTTCACGCCCTCGACCTTGATCAGCTGCGGCCCGAAGAGCGGGAGCAGCGACAGGGTGAGGTAGCCGTGCGCGATGGTCGTCTTGAAGGGGCCTGCCGCCGCCTTCTCCGGGTCCACGTGGATCCACTGGTGGTCGCCGGTCGCGTCCGCGAACAGATCGATCCGCTTCTGGTCCACCTCCACCCAGTCGGTGTACCCCAACTGCTCCCCGACCGCCGCCCGCAGGTCGTCGACGGAGGTGAAGATCCTCGGCTCTGCCATGTCCCGGCCTCTCACGTCATCCAGCATCACGCGTCTCGAAATGCCTAAGCAACTGCTTAGCATGGTCGCATGCCGGGCCGCTGTCAACGGACCACCGGCGCCGGCGGATGGGTAGGGTTCGAGGGGTGCCCCAGATTCCCGAGAAGATCCACGAGCTCACGGTGGGACAACTCGCCGCACGCAGCGGCGCCGCCGTCTCCGCCCTGCACTTCTACGAGGCCAAGGGCCTGATCAGCAGCCGCCGCACCACGGGAAACCAGCGCCGGTACACCCGTGACACCCTGCGCCGGGTCGCCTTCGTGCGGGCCGCCCAGCGCGTCGGCATCCCGCTGGCCACCATCCGCGAGGCGCTCGCCGAACTCCCCGAGGAGCGCACCCCGACCCGCGAGGACTGGGCCCACCTCTCTGAGACCTGGCGCTCCGAACTCGACGAACGCATCAAGCAGCTCAACCGCCTCCGCGACCACCTCACCGACTGCATCGCCTGCGGCTGTCTGTCCCTGGCGACCTGTGTCCTGTCCAACCCGGACGACGTGGTCGGCGAACGGGGCGCGGGTTCACGGCTGATGACGGAACCGGGGGAACGCCGAAAGGGCCGCGCTCACCGCCTTGGCGATGGCACGGCCGCCGGTCACGGGGCTGTACCGCTCCACGGCCGGCCGGATCACCACGCCCTCCCGCAGATGCAGCCCCCGCCCGGACACGGTCTCCCGTCCGCTCGCGACCTCCAGCACCCGCTCGATGTCGTACGGCCCCTCGTGCAGCCGTGGCACCAACGGCAGCTCCCCGTCGAGCAGTTCGGCAGCGTCCAGCCAGCGCACCGACCCGTCGATCTCGGCGGACACGTCGAACACGGCGTATCCGAGCGTGGTGCGTCGTCCGTCGGCGCCGTAGGTCAGGTCCTGCACGCCCGCGCCGAACACCTCGCCGAAGATCCCGACCCGGCGCGCGCCGAGCCGCTCGGCGAGGCGGGCGGCGGCCTCGGGGACGCCGTGGCCGTGCACCGCCCGCCAGTACAGATTGCGCGGATCCTCCTTCAGGGCAAGGGACTTGGCGCCGAATCCCTTCGAGGAGACCTGTACGCGGCCGTCCTCGGCGAAGTAGGTGAGCAGGCAGGCCGAGCCGTGCAGTTTCTCGGTCAGGACCACAGCCTCGCCCGGTTCGAATATCCCGGGAAACCGCTGGATGTTCTCGATGTCCACCCAGGGCAGCAGATCGGGGGCGGCCTCGACGTCTCCGTTCATCGTGGGCGGGATCGGCGGCACCCACTTGACGATGCCGAGCAGTTCCGCGAAGTCGGTGCCGTCCAGGGCGGCCCGGGCCAGATCCACGTCCGCGAGCGCCTTGGGCCGGCACACGATGCCCTGCGACAGCTCACCGCGCAGACGCACGGCTTTGACCCGGTCCGCGTTGCTTCCCGCGAGGCGTCCCGTCAGCCCCAACTCCTCGATCAGCGCGGCCGGGAGCACGGACTGCTCGGGGATGTAGACGGCGGTGTCGCCGGTGCGGTACGCGCCCTTGGCGACGACGGCCCGGTACAGGCCGACCTGGGCCAGTTCGAGGGCGTCGGCGTTCGGGTGTTCGTGGACGGTCAGCACTTCGGCGGTGACGCGCAGCGTCGACATCGGGACTCCTCGGGTTCCTCAGTTGTGTTTCATCACCTTCAACTGTCCCCATCCGAAAGGGGTGGAGCGAGCGGGTTTGTGGCTGCTAGCGTCGTTCTCTTCGGCCGGCGGCGACGCCGTGCACGGAGTACCGACGGGGCCAACTCCCATGTTCTCTGCCGCACTTGACGCCGCCCTGGCGGACATCGACACGGTCTTCAACGGATTCGCCAGCCCGCACGAGACCGGCTGCGGATTCTGCCACGCGCCCGAGGAGACCGCGCTTCTGCGCACGCCGTACACGCGCGTGCCCCTGGACGTGGTGCAGTACTACCTCTTCGAGGTGCCCGACCACTTCGACGACCACTCGGCCGTGATGCGACGCCTACTGCCGCAGGCCGCACGGGCGATGGCCGAGGGCACCCTGGGCTCGATCGGCTACGGCGCCCATGGACTGAGCCGGGTGGACTGGCGTTCCTGGCCGGCCGAGCAGGCCGCCGCGATCGAGGCCTTCCTGCGCGCCTGGTGGCAGGACACCCTCACCCTGCCCGAGCCGCCCTACGGCATCGACGACACCTTCGAGACCTGCGCCACGATCGCCGGGACCGTGCTGCCGTTCCTGGACGGGTGGATACCGGGCCCGGTCGCGGACGCGCATCTCGCGCACTGCTCCGACAGCTGGCTCGACGACCTGCTGTCCGACTCCTCCCCGTTTCCGAGGTGGTACGACGACAGCGAGGACACCGGCGTGGCGGATCTGCGCACCTGGCTGGCCGGCCCCGGTGCCGTCCGCCTCCGCGCCCGGGGCGACTCCGATCTGGCCGTGCGGGCCGAGCTCGTCGCGCTGCCCTACGACGAGCGCTGGGCGCACCCGTACTGGACCAACGCCTCGGCGACCAACTGAGCGTTGGACAGGGCCCGTTCACCGTCCGGCAGGAACAGGGTGTCCTCCAGGCCCATCCGGGTCGCGAGCCCCAGCCGCCCCGCCAGTCGGAGCACCGGCCAGGCGCCGCCGTCCTCGCCGTGCAGCAGCACCGGGCGGCCGTGATCGGTGCCGAGCTCGGTGAGGAGTGTGCGGGCGGACGCCTCGGCCGTGTCCGCATCCGGGTCGGTCACCTCCGCGAGGACCCGCAGCGCCTTCGAGCGGAGTGGTGAGACGGCGAAGCGGGCGGCCCCGTCCGTGCCGGACCAGATGCCGGCCTCCACTCCGACGCCTCGGTCCAGCAACGCCGCCGCGACCTCCTCGGCGCCCGGCTCGTGCCAGTTGACCGAGGCGTGGTCGGGCAGCACGGTCCAGCCGCGCACCCGCTCCAGCCGGGCGGCGGGCTCCGGCTCGGCCCAGGCACCGGTGGTCACACCGACCGGCACGGTCACCCGCGCCCGTATCACGTCCAGCGTCACCGCGATGACGCGCGGTGACAAGGTGTCGTCCCCGCAAGGGGACTTGGGATGGACGTGTACATCGGTGGCCCCCACCGCGACAGCCTCGGCCGCGGCGTCGGCCATCGCCCCCGGCGAGACCGGCACCATCACCCCGTCGACGGCCCCACGGACCCCGTTGAGACAGACCTGCACCATGCCTCGATGGTGCCACCCGCCACTGACAACGCCCTCTCACGCCCATACCCACCGAATCCCGACCCGGCAGGGCCCCACCCCCAACGCCACCGCGTGCACCGACCCCGACGCGTCCACCCGTAGCCGTTGCTCTCTGGGCCGCGCGGCGCCGGCGTGGGAGTCGAGGCCGTTCGTGCGGAACGAGTAACACGCGCGTGGCAATGACCCTTTCGCGAAGCGGACCTCCAGGAGGTGTTCGCGCATCGGCACATGAATGGTCGTCTCGGCGCGCAGGGAGTACGGACGCGGGTCCCGATGCTCCACCGTGTAGTCGACGATCACGGTCTCGCCGCGCGCCAGCGGGCGGTCGAAGAGCAGCTCCGCGGCCACCAGCCCCTCGGCGGGCAGTTCGACGACGGTGCCCAGCCGGGCCGGGGCCGCCAGGCGGAACTGCGGCAACGGGCCGGGGGCGTCGAGACGGTACAGGGCGATCCAGCGGTCCGCGCCGTCCGC
>NZ_JAWOAI010000323.1:0-11587 GCF_033194735.1 Streptomyces sp. W16 | reverse complement strand
CGGGGAACGCCTCAACGACGCGGTCAGCGCGCTGCCCCTGGTCACCGCCGGGCACCCGTACAACGCCGAGGCCCTCATCCACGGCCTCTCCCCCGACCCGGCCCCGCACCCCCAGGACGGCCCCTGGCACCAGGTACGCCTGCTGCTGCGCCTGCACCGCTACGCCGGCGAGGTCCTGCACCCGGACGGCCCACCGCTGGACGTACGCCTGCTGGCGGCCGGCCAGGCCCTCAATCTGCACCGGGACGCCTCGGAGGCCGCCGCGGCGGCGGCATCGGCGACCCGGACCCCGCGGATCGCCCCGGCGACCGCGTACGCGCTCGGAGTGCTGCACGCCGACCAGCGCCACGAGGTGGAGGCGGCCCGCTTCGCCTTCCAGCAGTCGTGGCAGAAACGGCCGGTGGGTACCGCCTGACGCCCCGCACCAACGCGCACGGAGGAGACGGTGAACCTTCAGTGACTTCCTCGACGAGCGACACCACCGTCCAGGCGGCCGGCTGCGTCCTGTGGCGGCACCGGTCCGCCGGAGACCTCGAACTGGCGCTGGTCCACCGGCCGAAGTGGGCCGACTGGTCGTGGCCCAAGGGCAAGCTCAAACGGGGCGAGACGTTCGAGGAGGCGGCCCGCCGCGAGGTCCTGGAGGAAACGGGCCACACCTGCCGGCTGGGCACGAGGCTCCCCTCGGCCCACTACATCGACCACCACGGGCGGCCCAAAGAGGTCCGATACTGGGCGGCCGAGGCGACCGGCGGAACCTTCGAGCCCAACGACGAGGTCAGCGCGCTCGTCTGGCTCAGGCCGGACGAAGCCCACGCCCGACTCACCCATGAACGGGACCGCGACCTGATCTCCCTCGTACTCATGGCCGTCGGCACGGACGAGGACCCTCTCGGCTAGGGCCTGTCCGGCGGATCAGGTCGCAGGAAAGCGACCGTGCCTGATCAGCGCCGGTGAGCGGGGTCTGGTGCGTCCAACTGCAAGGCGGAGGAGGGAGTCGACGCGGTGGGGGCACCTCCCGGCCGAAGGCTGGGGGACGTCGGCGACCGACGACAACGCCGCTGGGGGTCCCCCACGCCTTTAGGGCAGTGGGGGAGGGCGCACCAGACCCCGCGTCTGCGGCATGATCCGCCGGACAGGTCCTAGTAGTGCTTCGTTACCTCGGGTGATCTCGCCTGGTGGTGGGTATTTCTTTGGTGTGAAGTTGGGGGAAGTCGAGCGGCTCCGGGGTGAGTTGGCGGAGTTCGTTGCTGATGTGTTCGGGTCGTTGCCGCGGCGGGACCAGCGGCGGTGGGGCGAGTGTTATCTGCGGGGGCTGATGCTGGACGGCCGGCGCAAGTCGATCCAGCCGATGGCTGATCGGCTGCCGGACGGGAACATGCAGGCCCTGCAGCAGTTCGTGAACCAGTCGCCGTGGGATCCGCTACCGGTCCGGCGACGGATTGCCCGGCGGTTGTCCGAAGTGCTCACGCCGGAAGTGTGGGTGATCGACGATGTGTCGTTTCCCAAGTGCGGCACAGCGTCGGCGGGAGTGGCACGCCAGTACTGCGGGGCGCTCGGGAAGCGGGCGAACTGCCAGGTCGCAGTCAGTGTCCATGCCGCGACCGACACCGCCTCCTGCCCGCTTCAGTGGCAGTTGTATCTGCCCCGGGAATGGACGGACGAGCCGGACCGCTGCCGCAGGGCCGGAATCCCGGACAGCGTGGGCCGTCAGGAGAAGTGGCGCCTGGCGCTCGGTCTGCTCGATACGCTCGCCGAGTGGGAGCTGAAGGCCCCGGTCGTGGTCGCCGACGCCGGCTACGGCACCAGCACCCCCTTCCGCCTCGCCCTGGAGGAACGGGAACTGTCCTACGTGCTGGCACTGACCGGGAAGGAAACCGCCCACCCGGAGGATGTCGAGCCGCACCGGCCTGCTTATGGCGGGCTCGGACCGCCGACCCTGCCGCGCTACCGAACCCCGCCACAGGCCCTGTCCCTCCACGCGGTCCAGACCCCGCTCGCCCACTTCACCGAGGTGACCTGGCGGCAGGGCAGCAAGGGGCCGATGACCTCGGCGTTCACCGTCCTGTCGGTGCGGCCTGCGGGCAAGCAGTCCCTGGCCGCCGCCCAGCAAGCAGGCGGAGGCCACTACCAGTGGGACGGCGTCCTGCCCGCGCGCACGGTGCTCGTGGAATGGCCCGTCGGCCAGGCGGCTCCGACCGGTTACTGGATATCGAACCTGCCCGCCACCACACCCGTCGAGGATCTGGTGCGGTGGGCGAAGATGCGCTGGCGCATCGAGCACGACTACCGCGAACTCAAACACGGCCTCGGCCTGGACCACTTCGAGGGCCGCACCTGGCGCGGCTGGCACCACCACGTCACCCTCGTCACCGCCGCACAGGCCTTCCTCACCCTCCGGCGGCTCAACCCAAAAGCTCACACGCCGGCCTGACCCTCTACCAGGTCCTCGACGCTCTTCAGGACCTGCTGAGGTGCTGGACCGGCACCTGCACCACCTGCGGCCGACCCTTCACCACACGCAGAAACAGAACCAGAACCTAACGAAGCACTACTAGGCGGTCTCGTCGCGGTTTCCAGCCGCGCCCACGGCGACGAGTTCGCCGCTCTCCAGCAGCTCCGCGAGTACCCGCGGCGCGCGCTCGAAGTGGCAGTGGTCCCGCTGTGCGCGGCCGATCATCTGGTCCGGGTGTCCGAGCGCCGCCAGCACGTCCCAGTGCAGGCCCTGCGCCCAGACGTACCCCGGCTCCCCGTCGACGTCCATGTCCTCCACGTCGATCGGGGTGTCCGCGAGCGCGGAGGCCAGCCGGTGGCCGTCCACCGGCCCGGCGGCGAACTCCAGGAACGCGGCGGGGTCCGCGCACGCGGGTGTGCCGTCGGCGGCCTCGTCGTCCCGGCCCGGCCTGGAGTCGTAGCGGTGGGCACGGACTCCGTCCCGCCAGACCTCCAGCTCCAGCCGGTCGCCGTCGTATTGGAAGGCGGCCAGCACCGGAACGCCCAACGCACCGCTGACCGGCCCGGCGAGCGAGAGGACACCGTTGTTGTCGACGAACCGGTCCGGATGGAGGAGGCAGAATCCCGGCCCGGCCGGGGCCGCGTAGCCCGCCGCGCAGATCTCGCGCAGGACGGGGGCCGCCTGTTCCAGCGGCAGGGGAATCAACATCGTGCCGTACGTGGTCACGGCCTCACCTCCTCGGGCGCCGTGAACCTACCCGTCCGCGACACCGCGCGGCCACGGAAATACGCCCGCCGCCCAGCGGGTGCCGTGCCGCCCACCTCGCGTTACGTTGCGAAGGGGCGGCCGAAGCAGGTCCCTCACCCAGCCGGGGGAACGCCCGCTCGTGGACGCGCTTCCGGGCCCACCGAGCCTGGCATAGTCCGGAATCAGCCCGTGTCCTCGACGTGAGCGTTCCGTGACCTAACCGCACCGCCCACAGGGGTTCACCCTCCGTTCACTTATGCCCATAGGCGCCTTCACCTGTTCTGCCTAATTTCGGCCTTACGCGATGCGAGCCGCGACCTGGGGGTCGCTACCCGCGTCACCCACGTCTTCGCACGCCGCCGGAATTCAGGACGGCGGCTCCTGGAAGGAACTCCATCAAGTGAAGCTTCAGCGCATGAACCGGCGGGCCCTCACCCTCGGTGCTCTCGCGGTCTCCGGCGCCCTGGCCCTCACGGCGTGCGGCTCGGACGACAACGGCGGCTCGGGCAACAGCACCAGCTCCTCGACGGCCAACGCCGGCTCGGCCGTCTGCGGCGACGCCAAGAAGGGTCAGCAGCTGCTCGCCGACGGCTCGTCCGCGCAGAAGAACGCGATCGACGCGTGGGTCAAGGCGTTCAGCACGGCCTGTGGCGTCCAGATCAACTACAAGGGCGGCGGCTCCGGCGCCGGTGTCACCTCCTTCAACCAGGGTCAGCTGGCGTTCGCCGGTTCCGACTCCGCGCTGAAGCCCGAAGAGGTCACCGCCTCCAAGCAGGTCTGCTCCGGCGGCCAGGGCATCGACCTCCCGATGGTCGGCGGCCCGATCGCGCTCGGCTACAACGTCCCGGGTGTCGACAACCTGGTCCTGGACGCCCCGACGCTCGCCAAGATCTTCGACAGCAAGATCACCAAGTGGAACGACGCGGCGATCAAGAAGCTGAACCCGTCCGCCACGCTGCCCGACCTCAAGATCCAGGCGTTCCACCGCTCGGACGAGTCCGGCACCACGGACAACTTCACCAAGTACCTGATCGCCACCACCCCGGACAACTGGAAGTACTCCGGCGGCAAGGCCTGGCAGGGCAAGGGCGGCCAGTCCGCGGCCGGCTCCGCGGGCGTGGCCGCGGGGGTCAAGCAGACCTCCGGCGCCATCGGCTACTTCGAGCTCTCCTACGTCGCCGACGGCGTCAAGGCCGTCAGCATCAACACCGGTGCCGCCGCCCCGGTCGCGCCCAGCACCGACAGCGCCACCAAGGACATCGCCGCCGCCCAGGTCGTCGGCACCGGCAACGACCTGACGCTGAAGCTGGACTACAACACCAAGGCCGAGGGCGCGTACCCGATCACCCTGGTGACGTACGAGATCATCTGCGACAAGGGCAACAAGGCCGCCACGCTGCCCGCCACGAAGGCGTTCCTCACCTACATCGCCAGCGAGGACGGCCAGAAGGTCCTCTCCACCATCGACTACGCGCCGATCCCCGACGCGATCATCACCAAGGTTCGCAGCACCATCGCGAGCATCAGCTAGTCCGAGTGTGCGGCCGGGCCCCGATCCAGGGGCCCGGCCGCACCGTCCGGTGCACCGCCGCCACGGACCGCACACCGCACGTGTGGACCCGCAGACCGGAGAATCCCGATGGATATATCGACAAAGAACCCTGAAGAAGCACCCCCTCCCACTCCCCAGCCCGCCGCCGCGCAGAAGCCCACGGCCCGCGGCGCCACCCGACCCGGTGACCGGATCTTCCTCGGTCTCTCCCGTGGGTCGGGCATCCTGCTGTTGGTGATCATGGCCGCCATCGCGGTCTTCCTCACCTATCGCGCCTCACTCGCGATCAGCAGGGACCACGCGAACTTCCTCACCACCTTCGAGTGGAACACCAACCTGGTCCCGCCCAAGTTCGGCATCGCCGTCCTGGCGTTCGGCACCGTGGTGTCCTCGATCATCGCCATGGTCATCGCGGTCCCGATCGCGGTCGCCATCGCCCTGTTCACCACGCACTACGCCCCGCGCAAGCTCCGCGGCCCGGTCTCCTACGTGATCGACCTGCTGGCCGCCGTACCGTCCATCGTGTACGGCCTGTGGGGCGCCCTGATCCTGGTCCCGCACATGATCGGCCTCTTCGGCTGGCTGAACGACTACTTCGGCTGGACCGGGATCTTCTCCTGGGAGGAGGGTGCCCCCCGCTCGATGCTCACCGTCGGCATCCTGCTCGCGATCATGATCCTGCCGATCATCACCAACGTCAGCCGTGAGGTCTTCCGCCAGGCCCCGCAGATGATCGAGGAGGCGGCCCTCGCCCTCGGCGCCACCCGCTGGGAGGTCATCCGCATGGCGGTGATCCCCTTCGGCCGCTCCGGCGTGATCTCCGCCTCAATGCTCGGCCTCGGCCGTGCGCTCGGCGAGACGATGGCCGTCGCCACCGTGCTCTCCCCGGACTTCATCATCCACGCCAGCCTGCTCAACCCGGGCGGCGGAACCTTCGCCCAGAACATCGCCAGCAAGTTCAGCGAGGCGACGGAGGACGGCCGGGACGCGCTCATCGCCTCCGGTCTCGTCCTGTTCGTCATCACCCTGCTGGTCAACGGCGCGGCCCGGCTCATCATCGCCCGCCGCGCGGAGTACTCGGGGGCCAACGCATGAGCAACGCAGCCGTAGCCGACAAGCCCGTGAGCACCCTGCAGGGCGCGACACTCCCCAAGTGGTCGCCGTACGCGATCGCCGGCGGCTCCATCGTGCTGGCCGTCCTCATCGGTCTGGTCGGCAGCCTGGACAGCAAGATCCAGTGGGGCCTGATCGCGGCGATCCTCTTCGTCGTCGGCACGTACGTGATCGCGTCGCGCGTCGAGGGCAGCCGCCAGGCCAAGGACCGCATCGCGACCAGCCTGGTCTGGGTCGCCTTCCTCCTCGCCGTGGTCCCGCTCGTCTCGCTCCTCTGGACGACGATCTCGCGCGGTGTGAAGGTCCTCGACGTCTACTTCCTGACCCACTCGATGGGTGTGGTCGGCGACACCGAGCCCGGCGGCGGTATCTACCACGCCATCATCGGCAGCCTGGAGCAGGTCGGCCTCGCCACCCTGATCGGCGCCCCGATCGGTGTGCTCACCGCGATCTACCTCGTCGAGTACGGACAGGGCAAGCTCTCCAAGGCGATCACGTTCTTCGTCGACGTCATGACGGGCATCCCGTCGATCGTCGCGGGTCTGTTCATCCTCTCCCTCATGATCATGTGGGAGATGCAGCCCTTCGGCTTCGCCGGTTCGCTGGCCCTGGCCATCCTGATGATGCCGGTCGTGGTCCGCTCCACCGAGGAGATGCTGAAACTCGTACCGAACGAGCTGCGCGAGGCCTCCCTCGCCCTCGGCATCCCGAAGTGGCGCACGATCCTGAAGGTGGTCCTCCCGACCGCTATCGGCGGCATCACCACCGGCATCATGCTGTCGGTGGCACGCATCGCCGGTGAGACCGCGCCCGTCCTGCTGCTGGTGTTCGGCAACCCGTTCATCAACAACGACCCGTTCCACGGGGCGCAGGCGTCGCTGCCGCTGTACATCTATCAGCAGTTCGCGCAGAGCGCGGGTTCCGGTGCGGCCTACGACCGTGCCTGGGCCGCGTCCCTCACGCTGATCGCCTTCGTGATGATCCTCAACCTGGTGGCCCGCGGCATCGCCCGCTGGAAGGCCCCCAAGACCGGTCGCTGACCGCGACCTCATCAGCGACCGTTCTGAACCCCTGGAAGTGAAGCAGTCATGGCCAAGCGAATCGACGTAAGTGGGCTCACCGCCTACTACGGCTCCCACAAGGCAATCGAAGACATCTCGATGACGGTCGAGCCCCGCACGGTGACGGCCTTCATCGGCCCCTCCGGCTGCGGCAAGTCGACCTTCCTGCGCACGCTCAACCGTATGCACGAGGTCACGCCCGGCGGCCGGGTCGAGGGCAAGGTGCTCCTGGACGACGAGGACCTCTACGGCCACGCCATCGACCCGGTGTCGGTGCGCCGCGAGATCGGCATGGTCTTCCAGCGCCCGAACCCGTTCCCCACGATGTCGATCTTCGACAACGTGGCGGCGGGTCTGCGCCTCGCCGGCTCGTACAAGAAGAGTGAGCTGTCGGACGTCGTCGAGAAGTCCCTCAAGGGCGCGAACCTCTGGAACGAGGTCAAGGACCGCCTGAACAAGCCCGGTTCGGGCCTGTCCGGTGGTCAGCAGCAGCGGCTGTGCATCGCGCGGGCGATCGCGGTGGAGCCGAAGGTCCTGCTGATGGACGAGCCCTGCTCGGCCCTGGACCCCATCTCCACCCTCGCGATCGAGGACCTCATCGGCGAGCTGAAGGAACGCTTCACGATCGTCATCGTGACGCACAACATGCAGCAGGCGGCCCGTGTCTCGGACCGTACGGCCTTCTTCAACCTCGCGGCGGTCGGCCAGCCCGGCAAGCTCATCGAGATCGACGACACGGAGCGCATCTTCTCCAACCCGTCGGTCCAGGCCACGGAGGACTACATCTCGGGCCGCTTCGGTTAGACACCGGCTTCAAGAACCCCTCGCGGTGCTGCATGGCGGTGCCACCGCGAGGACGAAAAGGGCCCGCCCCCGGCTCCCGGGGGCGGGCTCGTTCGTATGTCCGGCCGAGCAGTTCCTAGAGGGGGCTACCGGCGTACTGCCTCTCCCAGGCGCTGCACGTGTCGTCGATCACGACACCGTTGTCCCGGAGACAGACATAGATGTACACGTACGAGGTCTCGGAGACGTTGTGGCTCTCGTACTCGCAGTTGCCGGCACCGTTGCCGTCGTAGATCGGGTGCTTGGTGCCGCTGGCGCCGACCTTCCAGTAGCCGATGACACCGGCGCCGTCCGCCTTGTTGTCGCAGACCCCGAAGTGGTCGCCGTAGCTCTCGAAGTACATGGAGCCGGCCCAGTCGACGTACGAGTCCGACGCAAGGGTCTCGGCCTCGGCTCTCGCGGCCGACGCAGGAGAGGCCGAGTAGAGGAGCAGGCCCGTGAGAGCCGACGCCACCCCCGCCCCGGACATGAGGTGACGACGAAGTTTGGACATAGGGACCCCCACCCTTTGCATGGCGCGTTCTATTCGAACGCTTGAGCCCCAGAAACTAGCAGCGATCCCGGCGTCACCACCGGGCTTCGGGGAAAGCGGTTTCACCTTCACAGGAATGGCCCGCTCCGGAAGTCGGAGCGGGCCATTGACCAGATGAGGGGAGGGCTACAGGAACGCGAGGTTCACAACCCAGAACGAGCACGCAGCCACCACCGCAGCCGCCGGCATCGTGATGAACCAGCCCATCACGATATTCTTGGCGACACCCCACCGCACGGCGTTCACCCGCTTCGTCGCGCCCACACCCATGATCGCCGAGGTGATGACATGCGTCGTGGAGACCGGCGCCTTGAAGAGGTACGCCGTGGTGAACATGATCGCCGCCCCGGTCGTCTCCGCCGCGAACCCCTGCGGAGGATCCAGCTCGATGATCTTCCGCCCCAGCGTCCGCATGATCCGCCAACCGCCCGCGTACGTCCCCAGCGACAGCATCAGCGCGCAGACGATCTTCACCCACACCGGGATCGGATCGCCGTAGGTCGAATGCCCGGAGATCACCAGGGCCATCACCACGACACCCATGGTCTTCTGCGCGTCCTGGAGGCCGTGCCCGAGAGCCATACCGGCAGCCGAAACGGTCTGGGCGATACGGAACCCTCGCTTGGCCTTGTGCGGATTGGCCTTCCGGAAGATCCACATGATCGCCGTCATCACCAGATAGCCGGCGACCAGACCGACGACCGGCGACACGAACATCGGGATGATGACCTTGTCGACGACACCGTGCCAGATGACATCGGTACCGCCCGCCAGCGCGGCCCCCACCATCCCGCCGAACAGCGCGTGCGAGGACGAGGACGGCAGCCCGAAGTACCAGGTGACCAGGTTCCAGGTGATCGCACCGACCAGCGCCGCGAAGAGGATCCCCATCCCCTTCGACCCCTCGGGCGTCTCGATCAGCCCCTCGCTGACGGTCTTGGCGACCCCGGAACCGAGAAACGCGCCGGCGAGATTCATGACCGCGGCCATCGCCAGCGCCGCACGCGGAGTCAGCGCCCGCGTCGAGACGGACGTAGCAATGGCGTTCGCGGAGTCGTGAAAACCGTTCGTGTACGTGAAAAAGAGCGCGACCAGAATGGTCACGACCAGAGCGAAGGTGTCCATGAAGAGGTCAGGACTCCTTGACGGCGATGGTCTCCACCGTGTTCGCCACGTGCTCGAACGCGTCCGCCGCCTCCTCCAGCACATCCACGATCTGCTTGAGTTTGAGCACCTCGATGGCCTCGTACTTGCCGTTGAAGAGCATGGCCAGCAGCTTGCGGTGGATCTGGTCGGCCTGGTTCTCCAGGCGGTTGACCTCGATCCAGTACTCGGTGAGGTTGTCCATCGTGCGCAGGTTCGGCATGGCCTCGGCGGTGAGCTCCGCCGCCCGCGCCAGCACCTCGATCTGCTGCTCGACGCCCTTGGGCAGTTCCTCCACGTTGTAGAGGACGACCAGGTCGACGGCCTCCTCCATGAAGTCCATGATGTCGTCGAGGCAGGAAGCGAGGTTGTAGATGT
This sequence comes from Streptomyces sp. W16, assembly GCF_033194735.1. NCBI lineage: Bacteria > Bacillati > Actinomycetota > Actinomycetes > Kitasatosporales > Streptomycetaceae > Streptomyces > Streptomyces sp. W16. The sequence continues at coordinate 1,766 of NZ_JAWOAI010000323.1, read as the reverse complement.
CCTCGCGGTCGAAGGGCGTGATGAAGGAGGAGTTCAACTGGTGGAAGATCGCGTGCGTGGCATCGTCACCGGCATGTTCAGCGGCCCGCATACGCTCTGCGATCTCGGCCCGGCCGGCGGTGTCCGCCCCGAGCAGTTCCATGAGGAGTTTCGAGCCCGTGACGATGTTGTCCGCGGACGCGGCGAACATGTCGTAGAAGCTCGTCTCCCTGGGGGTCAGACGAAAGCGCACAAGGGGTCCTCGGGATGCATCGGTTTCGGTCAGGCTGATGCTAAGTGCATCATCCGGCCACGGCTAATGGGCCGTCCCCCAGTGTCGCCCATCAGGCACAGTGATCCGCACGGGGGCGTACCAAGGGCCCTATACCCAGCAAAGTTCGTTACGATATACCCACTAGGGGTATATGTCTGGAGGACGCGATGGACGCGATGACGACCACCGAGGCCGGCGCGGCGGCAGCGCCCTCCGAGGAACCGGTCACGCACGGTTACCACCACCAGAAGGACGAGCACCTCAAGCGCCTGCGCCGGATCGAGGGCCAGGTCCGCGGACTGCAGCGCATGGTCGACGAGGACGTCTACTGCATCGACATACTCACCCAGGTGTCCGCCTCCACGAAGGCCCTGCAGTCGTTCGCGCTGCAGCTCCTGGAGGAGCACCTGCGGCACTGCGTCGCGGACGCTGCGGTCAAGGGCGGCGCGGAGATCGACGCGAAGGTCGACGAGGCGACGAAGGCGATCGCCCGACTCCTGCGCACCTAGGCCCTGTTGGAGGCGTCCCGCTCCTCGGCCACTTTCAGCACCTCGTCGATGCTCTCCAGGCTGAGCCGGTCCTGGGCGGCCGAGGCCGCGATGATCAGGTCTCCGCACAGCTCGATCTCGGCGAGTGCCACGTGGTCCTGAACTGCCGTACCGCCGACCGGAGCCACGTGCGTCACCTCTTCTCTGCCGTCACCGACTTCCTAGAGTAGGGAGCGGTCTACACACCGCGCATGGCACGGACGGGCTAGTTCTCACACCGACTCATCACCGATCGGTTCAGGTCACTTCTCGGCGATCTGCCCGGCGTAGATGTCCTTCGACGCCGGAAGTCGTACGTCCACGGGGGCCCCGAAGTCGTACAGCAACGTCGTCGAGGCGACCGCCACGGTGCTGCGGCGCTGCCCGTTGACGAAGCTGAACCGCTGCCGGACCTTGCGGACCCGCCCCTGGTCGTCGAGGTAGACGTCGAAGGGCACCCGGGCGGTGGCGAACCCTTTCGCCGCCGACCTCAGGGCGGCCTCGTTCCCCGCCGAGGCGCTCCGCGCGGCGACGGAGAGATCGGCGACCCCCCGATAGTGACGCACCGAGGCCCCGGCCACCTCCGTCTTCCCCAGATACGTCGCCCTGGTCGTCCCGCGCAGCACCTCGGCGGCGGCGTAGGGGTCGGTGGCCCCGCCGGTAACGAGGTTGCCGTCGGACAGTGTCCCGGTATCGACCCGTACCCACTTGTCCGCGGGCACCCCGGCGCCCCGGTTCTTCATGAACAGGGCGCCCGGCGCGAGGAGTTCGGTGATCGGCCGGTGCTCACTGGCACCGGCCGGGTCCTGCGGCAACTGCACCTTCAGATGGCCCAGTTGGCGGCGGAAGTCGTAGCCGCCCGCGCCGCGGATGGTCACACGGGTGCCGCCGGTGGCCATCTCCATGGACGTACGGGCCTGTGAACTCCCCGCCGCCACCAGGGCGTCGGCCGCCCGCCGCACCACCGCGACCGCGTCCCCCGCGCC
>NZ_JAWOAI010000322.1:0-11600 GCF_033194735.1 Streptomyces sp. W16 | reverse complement strand
CCGCCCCGCGCGCGTCAGTGTTCGCGCGGGGCAGGCACCACGCGCTCCACCTCGGGGTGCACGATGAGCAGCTGCCGCATGGCCGCCTCGGCCGCCGCGCCGTCACCGGCGGCGAGGGCGTCGACGATCCGGGCGTGGTGCCCCAGGGAGGCGTCGGTCGGGCGGTCACAGCCCGTGACCGGGCCGCCGGAGACCTGGAGGGCCGACGAGACGATCCCGGAAAGGTGCTCCAGCATGCGGTTGCCCGCGACCTGGATGAGCAGCGAGTGGAACTCGGCGTCCGCGCGGGAGAAGGTCAGCGCGTCACCCTGCCCCATGGCGTGGCCCATGATCTCGACCATGTCGCAGAGACGCTGCTGGACATCCTCGCGCCCGTGCCCGGCGGCGAGGCGCGCGGCGAGCGGCTCGATCGTCCAGCGCAGCTCGCTCAGCTCGCGGCGCTGGTTGTCGCGCTGCGGGCCGAAGGCGCGCCACTCGATGATGTCCGGGTCGAGGAGGTTCCAGTCGCTGACGGGACGCACGCGCGTGCCGACGTTCGGGCGGGCGCTGACCAGGCCCTTGGCCTCCAGGACGCGCAGCGACTCGCGGACGACGGTGCGGGAGACCTCGAAACGCTGGCCGATCTCCTCGGGCACCAGTGGGCGGTCGGCGCCCAGGTCGCCGGAAACGATCATCTGGCCCAGCTGCTGGACGAGTTGGCCGTGCAGTCCGCGTCCGCGGTTGCCCGCGGCACGACGGCCAACGCGGCCCAGCTCGGGGTCGGAACCGTCCCAGGAAGGGGCTCCGAGGCGCTCGGTGACGGGCGCCTCGGCATAGGGGTAGCGGTCGAGTTCGCCCGGGCCGGCGAGACCGGAGTCTGCGGAGCGGGCGGCGGTCATCATGGTGTGCGCAAGGGTACTCACGGATCCTTTGTCGGCGCTGGCTCCAACTCCCTTGAGGTCTTTGGTGAAAAGCACACGAAAGGGTGATCGCTCACCCCGTCGCAATTGACGCCTTATCGGAAAGAAATGGGCTTTCTCCGGGGAGTTGTGCGCAGAGCGGGACCCGAAGGGTGCGCGCGGTCGTCATCGGACCCTGCTACGCAGGGTCATGAGCAGATACGCGCAGAGCAGAGCGGTCAGCGACAACGTCAGTGCCCCGCCCACGGGTTGGACGATCATTCGCGCCGCCGCGGACAGATACCGCTCACCCCCGAAGGGCCACTGCAGCAGGAACACCTTCCGCATCCGCAGGGGAAAGCCCGCTGCGGCCCGCACGGCCGACCCTTCCAACGCCTTGTGCACGAGGGGTACGACGAGAATCGGTACGGCGACCACCGCGGCGAGCCCTGCCGTGGTGGACCGGAAGATGCCCGCGGCCAGCACTCCGGCCCAAGCGCACCCGACGACCAGGCCGATCCAACTCGCGCTCACCGAAAGCCAGTCGGCGGGAACCTGCGCGAGCTCCCGTCCGTATACGAGATAGAGCACTTCGGCGTCGCACCCCACCGCGAGGAAGCCCAGCAGCAGCGCGGTGGCCGCGGAGACGAGGAGCTTCGCGAGGAGCAGCCCCATCCGCTGGGGCACGGTGCCGCGGTCCGCCGCCAGGGCGGGGTGACGGAACTCGTCGCCGAAGGCGAACGCCCCGAGCAGTCCCGCGCCGAGCGCCGCGGGCGGCAGCGGCAGTTCTCGTGGCCACGCGGCCAGCAGGCGCGGCTGCGGGGTGTGTCCGATGCGGGCCAACAGCAGTGCGGTGAGGGCGGACACGACGAGTACGGCGGCCCCGGTCAGGAACCCGGTGGCGATACCGGTCGCCCTGCGCAGCTCGTAGCGCAGCGGACGCAGCGGACTGGGGGCGGAGCGGACGGAGATGGGGGGCGGGAGCGGGGACAGGGCGTCGAGGGTGGCGGCTCGCGAAGGGCGCGGGACACACGCGGGGGGAGGTGTGCCGGTCGTCTCCTCGGGGTCGATGAGCGGGACCAGTCGGGAGCGGGCGGGACTCGGCGCGCGGGGGCTGGGTGTCGCATTGGGGCTTGTGGTGGTCGGCTGAGCCACGGGGTCAACGGCGGTGTCTCGCTGAGGGGTGACGGCCGGTGCCTGAACCTCGTACGGCGGGTGGGCTTGTGCGGCAGGTTCCGGTTCTTCGGCGGCGGAGGGCTCGGAGGTTGGCAGCGCAGGTGCGATCGGGCGCGACGACGGCTCGGCGAACGGCACGTCCGTGAGAGGCGATGCCGTCACGGGCGGCGATGAGGGGGCCGGCACTCGCGGTTCGTCGCCGGTTTCCGGCTCGCTCCGAAGGGACGTTCCGGCCCCGGGCCCCATGTCGCCGATCTCGTCGGCGAGTTGGTGTACGAGGATGTCGTGCCGGAACGCCGTCTCGCCGACGTCCGCGCACGTACTGCCGTACACGGACAGGCGGTTGCCCTCCTCACGTACGACTTCGACGGAGCGGTGCGTGGTGCGGGCCTCCTTGGCGAGGAGGGCAGCAAGACGGGCGGCATGCGGGGTGCGGACGGCGACGCGGGGGCGCAGCCGGGTGCGGGCGAAGTCTCCGGCCTCCTGGTCGGCGACGAGTCTGCCCTGTTCCAGGGTGACGACCCGGTCGGCGCTGCGGGCGGCCTCCTTGGGTTCGGCCGTGCTGAACAGGACCGTGCCGCCCTGGGCGGCGTGCGCGCGCAGCATGCCGTACAGCCAGCTGCTTTCGCGGGCGGAGAGCGCGTCCGCGGGTTCGTCCAGCACCAGTGTGTGCGGGTCGGACAGCAGGGCGCAGGCGAGGCCCAGGCGGCGGTCCATGCCGCGGGCAAGACTGCCGAGGCGTTCGTCGCGCAGGCTGACGAGGCCGACCACTTCGAGGACCTCGTCGGCGCGCCGGGCCGGAACGCCCGCCGCGGCACACAGCATCCGCAGGTGGCCCCGGACCGAGCGGGCCGGATGTCCTGGCACATCGCCCAGGAGGACGCCGACCTCGCGCGACGGGTGGGTGATGCGACGCAGGGGGCGCCCCCTGAAGTAGGTGATTCCACGCCCCTGTTGGAGTTCTAGCATGAGCCTGAGCGCGGTCGTCTTCCCCGCACCCGGTGCTCCGAGGAGTGCGGTGACGCTGCCCGCACGGGCCTCGAAGGAGACGTCGTCGACGGCGGGTGGATGCTCCTTGCGGGCGTTGCTGGTCAGTCCGAAGGCCTGGATCACCCACAGCAAGATAGCGCGCTATGTCCGTTTTTTCGGGTACCGAACGACCCGCACCGCAACGCTTGATCGCCCCGGTCGCGGCGCTACGACGTCACACCTCGGGGCGCAGCATCGGCGGGTTGAGCAGCGTGGCCCCGCCGGCCCGGAACAGCTGCGCCGGGCGTCCGCCCTGACGGGTCGTCGTACCGCCGGTGGGGACGAGGAAGCCGGGCGTGCCGGTCACCTTGCGGTGGAAGTTGCGCGGGTCGAGCGCCACTCCCCACACCGCCTCGTAGACGCGGCGCAGTTCACCGACGGTGAATTCGGTGGGGCAGAACGCCGTGGCCAGGGACGAGTACTCGATCTTCGAACGGGCGCGTTCCACCCCGTCGGACAGGATCTGCGCGTGATCGAAGGCGAGCGGCGCCACCGGGTCGCCGTCGCGCCCGAACCCGCCCTGTTGCAGCAACTCCTCGACAGGCGCCCAGCGCGCGTTGCTCGCGTCGCCGCCGGCGCGGGGTGCGGGCAGGTCGGGAGCGAGTGCGAGGTGGGCGACGCTGACGACGCGCATCCGCGGGTCGCGCTTGGGGTCGCCGTAGGTCGCGAGCTGCTCCAGATGCGCTCCGTTGTCCTGGACGGGGACCGCCGGGTCGTGGGCACGCAGTCCCGTCTCCTCGGCCAGCTCGCGGGCCGCGGCCTGGGCCAGATCCTCGTCGGCCCGCACGAAGCCGCCGGGTAGCGCCCAGCGCCCCTGAAAGGGCGGCTCGCCCCTGCGTACCGCCAGCCCGCACAGAGCATGGCGGCGCACGGTCAGCACGACCAGGTCCACGGTGACGGCGAAGGGCGGATAGGCTGACGGGTCGTAGGACATGCGGCGATCATAGTCGTCTGCCTGACGATAAACACTCCCTTCGTCGGTACCACCGTGGCTGATCCACTTCGGTGCGATACGCGGTTCTTCCTCCGCTTCCGGCCGTCGGCCGACAGGGACTCGTGCGAGGTCACGCTCCCAATTGCAGTCCGTCGGCCGCCTCCTCGACCATGGCGACACCGAGTCGGCCGACCCGTACGGAGAACGGGGCACCCGCGATCCGCAGTCCCGTCAGGCCGATCTCGCCCAGGGGCGCGCTGCGGACCGGCCGGAGGGTGACCGTCCCGGCGGGTGCGTCCGGGCGGATGCCCGCGAGGGTGGTCAGCAGCAGCACTCCGGCGGCGGCTGCCGTGGCCGCCGGGCGGCAGGCGGCCGGGTGCGGAAGGGGAGCGCTCCCGTCCGTGCGCTGCTCCCCCGCGTACATCTCGGGGAGCCGGTGTCCGAACGCCTCGGCCGCCGCCAGGACGCCCCGCAACAGCGAGGTGGCCTCCTTCTCGTAGCCGCCGGCGGCCAGACCCGCGACGGCGATCGCCGTCTCCTGCACCCGCACGGCGCCGCTCCGGTGACCGAACGGGCTGAATCCGGGTTCCTTCGCGCCCAGACCGCGCAGTCCCCAGCCCGAGTCCATGGCCGGGCCGCCGAGCAGCCTGGCGAGTTGTTCGGCCCGCGCCTTGTCGAGCAGGCCGGGTGCGTACTCGCCGCCGCCCAGCAGTCCGGTGTCGAGGAGATGGACCGCGGTCGCGCCGAGGTGCGGCACGAGGCGTCCGTCCTGAACCCGGGCCGCTGCCGGACGACCGCCGCCCAGGTCTCCGATCCAGAAGTCCGCGCGGAAGGCGGTGCGCAACTCCTGGGCCCATTGCCGAAGTCCGGCAGCACCGGGTCTGCCGAACGCGTCCAGCAGATCGGCTCCGAGCAGCGCTGCCCGGTGGGCGTGGGCCTGTGTCTCGCAGCGGACGGGTCCACCGGGGTGCGGGTCGCGCAGATAGGTACCGTCGCCCACGGTGGTCCGCAGCCAGGTCAGACAGCGCTCGGCGGCCGGCAGTAACTCCTGTGTCTCCTGCTCCGGGAGCCCCCAGCGGCGAGCCTCCGCGAGCAGCACCGGGAAGAGCAGGGTCGCCTCCGTCCCTGTGCAGCCCGGCGGCAGATGAGCGCCGGCATCGCGGCGCGGCCCCGGAATCATTCCGAACTGTGCTCCGGAGAGCGGGAGTTGGGTCCGAGCCACGGTTCGCAGTGTGCCTGCGGCGAGCCGCGTACCGAGGGGCAGCGTCATGCGGGCCGCCGTGAGCGACTCCGCCGGAGCCAGACCGCACCGCCAGGGCGCCCCGGCCGCGAGGTGTGTGTCGGAGGGGTGCGCGGGGTCGCGCAGCAGCAGTGCCTGCAGATCCTCGACGCTGGTTCGCAGAAGCGCCTGGACTCGGGGGTCGTCACCGGCCGCCCGTGCGGAGGCCAGTGGGCTGGTTGCCCCGTGGCCCACGGCCCGGACCGGTCCCGCGCCGTCCAGCCGTACCCGCAGTTCCACGCTCGCCGTACCGCCCGGTGGCAGTTCGAACTCCCAGCGCAGTAGGCCCGCGGAGGCCAGCGCGTCGGCGGGCGGCGGGTCGGCGGCGACCGTCGAGTTCCCGGTGGCACCGGACCAGCGCAGCCCGGAGTCGTGCACGCTGGCGGGGAGTTCGGGTCCCGTGCTGCCTGCGGCGATCGCGCCCAGGTCCGCCAGGTCGGTGCCGAGCGCCACCTCGACCGGCAGGCGCAGTGGGCGCCAGGACACGCTGCGCAGTGTGATGCGCTCGGTACCGTCGGCGTGCCGGGTCCGCTCGACCACGAGGTCGGGGTCCGGGCCGCAGTCGGGGGACACTCGCACGGTTCCCACGAAACGCGCGCGGTCGGTCGCCGTCATCCTGGCCTGCACCGCCAGCGGTTCACGTCCGGCCACCCGCACCTGACAGCGGGAGAGCACTCGCCGGCCCGCGCGGTAGAACCCCTCCAGTCCCCGGCCGTTCAGCTGACCCTGCTCGGTGGAGACGGCGAGCCCCGGGAGGGCGACGCAGATCAACGTGTTGTGGGTGGTCGGCAGTTCGACGGATCGGCGAGGCGTCGGACGAGGCGTGTGGGGCACGGGGCTCTGCGGCGGGGAGAGGGAAGAGGACCGGAGCGGGGACGGGGACGGGAGTGGCGGTGGACGGCGGACGCGGCCGGGCGCCGAGCCCTCTGCCGGCTGCGACGGCTGCGACAAGCCGCCACCTTGGCCGGTGAGGGAAGCGAGGCGCCGGTCCTGGTCCGCGAGCGACTCGGGGGCACCGGAGTCAGGGCGGTCACCGGCGTCGGAGGGCGGAGTCGGCTGATGCATGGGCGGCTTCTTCTGCGCTCTGTGCGCCTCGGACGTGTTCGGCGCCGGATGGAGAGTCCCGAGAGGACAAGGGCTGTACGGCGACACGACCCGATCAGGCGTTCCGCCACTCAGGTGAACGGAGCCGGGCTCCTCCTGGTCACGCCCGCGGCCCGGGAAGCCGACCGAATGGCGGCGGAGCGGAGGAGACAGACGGGCAGCATCGGTCCCCCTGCCTCGGCCCCCGCCAGTACTCACCTCGCGAGCGGGCATCGCCCCGAACTCGACGACCCAGCGGACCATGACCCCGAACACACCGAGGCCACTGACGACACCGAACCGCCCGCCTGACCGGAGGGACTGACCGCCACTCCCCCAACCCTTGATCATCCGTCCCCCTCAATACCGTTGCTCCCCGGCAGAGGCCGCTCCGAGCAGGTGTCGTGGCGCCGCGAACCGTTCTTCCCGGAGGTGCGGGCACGCGTGCCGCCGGGACGTGCGGTGCCCTGCGCCGGTGTGCGAGGACGGGAGCCGTCCAGTTCCGCAGAACGCGGACGACCCTCGACTCCGTCGGCGGCACGCGCGCGGCGCCGACGACGGGAAGCCGTGGGCGATGCCACCGGTGCCGGGATGCCTCCGGGACCGCTCGCACCCCGCGGTACGGAACCGTCGGTGGCCTCCGCGTCGCCCGCCCCATCGGCATCCATGCCCGCACGGTCCTTCCGTTCCGCGCGCAGGCAGCGGCGGATCGACTCCGGATCCAGGCCCTCGTTGCAGGCCTGATGCAGGAGGCGGGCGAACAGGTAGTCGGGGTCGGCACCCAGGGCCATGGCCAGGGCCTCGCGGGCCTCCAGGTCGTCGCCGGTCGACCAGGCGACCCAGCCCGCGAGTGTGAGAGGAGCCGCCGCGTGTTCGCCGTAGGGCCCGACGCAACGGCGGGCCAGCGCACGCCAGAGGCGCAGAGCCGGAACCGCCTCGTCGCCTTCCATCCATTCGGCCGCGCGGTCGCGGGTCGTACGGTCCTGAAGGCCGAGGATCAGCGTGGCCGCTTCGTCGTGGGCGAGCAGTTCGTCGTCGCGCAAGTCCGACTGGAGCGCGCCCGACACGGGTTCTGCCGCGGCGAACCGGCTCAGGATCAGCTGGGCGAGGTCCAGCGTTTCCTGCGCCACGTCCACTCGGTCGACGGCGTCGAGGATCCGGGGCACCAGGGCCATACCGGCGGCGTCCAGGGCGGCTTCCTGCTCCAGCACGGCAGCCGTCTCCCACGGCTGCAGCCTGCTGCGCAACTCGCGCAGTGTGCCGCGTACTTGGAGCCCCGCGTAGGTCGCCGCGGCAGCCAGCACGGAGGTGCCTGGCAGGCCCATCGGGGACCCGTCGACCGGGCAACATCCTTCGATCGGGCAGCAGTAGGACCAGAAGCGGCCGTCCGAGATGCAGAGTGCCTCGATGACCGTCACGTCGAGACGGCCGCACTCGGTGCGCAGGTTCTGCACCAGCGGACGCAGACGCTCCATGACCTCGCGCCCCGACTCGCCGGGCGCCGGTTCCTGGCAGACGTAGGCGATCATCTGCTCGGGCCGGGTGCCCCTGCGCTCGCTGCCGGTCACCAGGCCGTGGGCCAACTGCCGTGCTACGGGCTCCCAGTCGTCCGCGCCGGCGGGAATGCCCAGCCGGGCTCGGCCGCCGAACCGGCCCCGACCGCCGCGATCGTGCAGGGCAACGAGGACGATGCTGTCCTCGGGGCGGTATCCGAGGAGGTAGGGCAGGGCGTCGGCGAGTTCGGCCGGGGTGCGCAGGGTGACCTGGTGGTCGGCACCGTGTCGGTCGTACGCGGTGGGCTCGATGTCGCCGTTTTCGGAGGATCCGGTCGTTTCGCTGTGATTCGTCATGCGTTGACGATCTCGCGAATCGCCCCATTCCGCTTGAGCCTGTGGATAAGTCCGGTCAGGGGCACGTCATATGGAGTTCGGTGCGGCCAAGTCGGCCCCAGCGAGCAGGACATCGGCACCGGAATCGCACGCTCAGCCGCCTGACAACGCCGATCCCGATACGGGATATCAGCCCGCCGCAGCAAGGACCAGCGGAAGGACCTGTTCGCTGCCTGCCCGGCGGAGCAGGCGGGCGGCGACCGCCAGGGTCCAGCCGGAGTCGGTGTAGTCGTCCACGAGCAGGACGGGGCCGGGATTGGCGGCCAGGGCGCCGGCCAGTTCCCCGGAGACGGCGAAGGCGTCGGACAGCGCCCTGAGGCGTTGGGCGGAGTTGCTGCGGCGGGCCCCGTGCGTGCCGTCCGGGCCGGTGTGCGTCAGGGTGCCCAGGAGGGGGAGACGGCCAATGGTCGCGATGCCCTGGGCGAGGGAACCGACCAGTTGCGGACGGGCCAGGGACGGTACGGCCACGACCCCCACGGGACGGGCGGAGGCGTCGGTGGCATTCGGCGCCCAACCCCCAGGAGAACGCGCCCAGTCGGCGAGGACCGCCACCGCGGCCTTCAGGACGTCGTCGGGCACCGGGCCGTCGGGGGCGTTCTCGGCCAGGAGTGGGCGCAGCCGGTTGCCCCAGCCGATGTCCGAGAGGCGCCCCAGGGCACGCCCCGTGGAGCACTGGTCCTTGGCCGGGATACGTCCCTTGAGGTCGACGCCCAGCGCGGCCATTCCGGTCGGCCACATCCGGCGCGGCTCGATCTCCGTCCCCGGGCGGTCCAGTTCCTTCGTCGCCCCTGTCAGCGTCTCCGCCGAGACGGAGGAGTCGATCCAGGCTCCCGCGCAGTTGTCGCAACGGCCGCAGGGCACCGCCCCTTCGTCGTCCAGCTGTTGGCGCAGGAACTCCATCCGGCACTGGGACGTACTCACGTAGTCGCGCATGGCCTGCTGCTCGGCCGCTCGCTGCTTGGCCACCCAGGCGTACCGCTCGGCGTCGTACACCCACTCGGTTCCGGTGGCCGCCCAGCCGCCCTTCACGCGCTTGACCGCTCCGTCGACGTCCAGGACCTTCAGCATCGTCTCCAGGCGGCTGCGCCGGAGATCCACCGCTGTCTCCAGGGCCGGTACGGACAGCGGCCGACCCGCGTCGGCCAGGGCCGAGAGGGTCTGGCGGACCTGAGTCTCGGGCGGGAAGGCCGTATCGGCGAAGTAGCGCCAGATGGCCTCGTCCTCCCTGCCCGGCAGGAGCAGTACATCGGCGTGGGCCACGCCACGCCCCGCACGGCCGACCTGCTGGTAGTAGGCGATCGGCGAGGAGGGCGAGCCGAGGTGGACCACGAAGCCCAGGTCCGGCTTGTCGTAGCCCATACCCAGGGCCGACGTGGCGACCAGTGCCTTGACCCGGTTCTCCTGGAGGTCGATCTCGGCCTGCAGCCGGTCGGCGTTCTCCGTCTTCCCGGTGTACGAGGCCACCTTGAAGCCGCGTTGCCGCAGGAATGCGGTGGCCTCCTCGGCGGCGGCCACGGTGAGGGTGTAGATGATCCCCGAGCCGGCCAACTCGTCCAGGTGCTCGGCGAGCCAGGCCAAGCGGTGCGCGGCGTCCGGCAGTTGGACCACTCCCAGTCGCAGGCTCTCCCGCTCCAGCGGGCCGCGCAGCACCAGGGCCTCACCGGCGCCGGTGCCCAACTGCTCGGCCACATCGGCGGTCACGCGCGCGTTGGCGGTCGCTGTGGTGGCCAGCACCGGTACGCCTGTGGGCAGTTCGGCCAGCATCGCCCGCAGTCGGCGGTAGTCCGGGCGGAAGTCGTGTCCCCAGTCGGAGATGCAGTGGGCCTCGTCGACCACCAGCAGGCCGGTCGTGGCCGCGAGCCTGGGCAGCACCTGGTCCCGGAAATCCACGGAGTTGAGCCGCTCCGGGCTGACGAGGAGGACGTCGGTCTCGCCCTTTTCGACCTCCCCGTAGATGCTGTCCCACTCCTCCGGGTTGGCCGAGTTGATGGTGTGCGCCCGGATGCCGGCCCGTGCCGCCGACTCGACCTGGTTGCGCATCAGGGCCAGCAGCGGCGAGATGATCACCGTGGGCCCGGAGCCGCGCCGGCGCAGCAGGGCGGTGGCGACGAAGTACACCGCCGACTTGCCCCAGCCGGTGCGCTGCACCACCAGCGCGCGCCGACGCTCCTCCACGAGAGCCGCCACCGCCTGCCACTGGTCCTCACGCAGCCGCGCCGTACCGCTCGGATCACCGACCAGTTCGGCGAGGATGGCGTCGGCTTCGGCACGCAGCTCCTGGTTGCTCATGCCCCCATGCAACCTCACGCCACTGACAACGGCCCAATCCCCCGCCGCAGCGAAGAGGCGCTTCCGGCCGCCCTGACCGCTCCTCCCGGGCGCGCCACGCACCCGGGCCGACCTGCTCCCTCTGGACCTTCCGCGCCTCAATGGCGTACGAAAGTGTCGTGCTCGAACGTCCCAGGCGTCGCCGGACGACGCATTGGGTAGGGATATAAGCCATAGACCAGCAGATAAGGGGCTGTGGCCCCATTTGCTCGTTGCCGCATCCAAGTTCGACAGCAAGAATTGGAGTCCGCTCCCCGCACGGCTCGTCCGTGATCCGGTAGGGCTCTGCTGGGGTGTGCGCTCCCCCGAATCCGACCTCGCCCGCAGTGTGGGCGCGTAGCCGAAGGGAGGACCGTGACCTTCGGATTCGCTCCGTCCTCCGCGGCATCCACGTCGACGTCAGCCGACCTGTCCGCCGCTTCCGCCAACCCTCTGGCCCGTATGCTCGAACCCTCCGAGTGGGCCGCCGCCGGAATCCCGTTGCTGCGCAATCCCCGCGAGGTAGTCAGCGGGCTGCACTCCCGGCACCGCCCCAGACCGGCGACCGCGATCGTGGCCGTCCTCGACCCGGACGAACGGCTGCTCGCGAGCGCCTCGTTCGTCCGCCGGTCCGCCCCGGCCGACGGCTGGATGTTCCGCAACGCACTGCTCGCACAGTTGCGTCGGGTCATCCCGCACGACCTGCGTCGCCGCACCCCGGTGCGCACCGCCGTGCTGCTGTACTGCCGTGAGGGCGACGCGCGTTGGACGCAGGAGGACGGGGCGTGGATGTGGGGGCTGCGTGACGCCTGCACGCTGCACGGGCTGCGCTGCGGGGCGTACATCACGCTGACCCGTGACGGCTGGCAGGTGCTCGGCGAGGGGCGTGGGGGCCGACGCCCGAGCGCGGACTCGACGCCGGAACCTTTCGCCATGTCCGAGGTACCGCCCCTGCTGCCCCGCACCGGCGGCGCCGCCTCGGAGGTCCTGCGCCGCGCCGCGGCCCGCTGAAACCCGGTCCGGGC
>NZ_JAWOAI010000321.1:0-11613 GCF_033194735.1 Streptomyces sp. W16 | reverse complement strand
ACGTCGTGTTGAGCAGGGAGAGCGCGGCCGGCGCGAGCAGTGCGCCCGCGACACCCTGGAGGGCGCGCGCGGTGACCAGCATCCCGAAGCTGTTGGCGGCACCGCCGAGGGCGGAGGCGCCGGCGAATCCGACGACGCCGACGAGGAAGGCGGTCTTGCGGCCGAACAGGTCGGCGATCCGGCCGCCGAGCAACAGCAGGGAGGCGAACGCCAGGGCGTACGCGGTGACGATCCACTGCCGGTTGCCGTCGGAGAAGCCGAGGTCCTTCTGGGCCGACGGCAGGGCGATGTTCACGATGGTGGCGTCGAGGACGACCATCAGCTGTGCGACGGCGACGATCGCGAGGATCCACCACCGCTTGGAGGAGCCCGCGGGCTGCGCCTCCAAGGCGCCCGACTGGGTGCCTTCGGTCAGAGTCTTCTGGGACATCGGGAACCACTCCAGGGAAGTCGTTCGGGGTTTACCAAAACGTAAACGAAACGGTTTCGTACACATCGACACTAGAGCACTTTCAGCGAAACGGCAACGTTTCGCTGGGGATGGGGATCCAGGTATGCGCAAGGGCGTGTTCGAGGCCGACGGGGCCGGGCTGTACTACGAGGTGCGCGGTACCGGCCCGGCGCTGTTGATGATCAGCGGGGCCGGGGGAGACGCCGGCTACTACACGGGCGTCGCGGAGAACCTTTCCGACGCTTTCATGGTGATCTCCTACGACCGGCGCGGCAACTCACGCAGTACCGGCCGGTCCGCGACACCGATGGACCTCGCCGTCCAGGCCGCCGACGCCCGCGCGCTCGTCGACGGCCTGGCCGACGGGCGGGCGCTGGTGTTCGGCAACAGCGGGGGCGCGATCATCGGCCTTGTCCTTGCCGCACTGCACCCGGAGGTGATGACGGGCCTGATCGCCCATGAACCGCCCGCCGTGAACGTCCTGCCCGACGGCGACCCCGCGCGCAGCTTCTTCGCCGAACTCGCCGCGCTGTACGCACAGGGCGGGGCACCGGCAGCGGGGCGCCGGTTCGCCGAGACCACCCGCGGCGAGGGCACGTACCGCTGGCCCGGCGAGCTCTGGAAGCGGTTCCTGGGAAACCAGGACCACCTCTTCGGCACGGAGTGGTCGGCCTTCGCCACCTTCCGGCCCGACGAGACCGCGCTCAAGTCGGCCCCGTTTCCCGTCGTGTTGGGCGCGGGAGCGGAGGACCGGGGCACCTACTACGCCCGCCCGTCGATCGAGATCGCCCGCCGGATCGGGGTGCCGTGGGCCGAATTCCCCGGCATCCACATGGAGTTCCTGCGCGACCCCGCCCGATTCGCGGCGGCGGTACGGGTGTTGGCGACGCAGCTGCACAGCCGCGACGGCGACGTCCCCGGACTCTGGACGGGCGCCGCTCAGTGAGGGCCGAGCAGCTCCGCAACCAACACCCGCCGCAGCCACGCCCGGTAGGCCTCCCGCGTCCAACCGCGGTGTCTGCGCAGGAGTTGATGCATGTGCGGTGACGCGAGCGCGTAGAGCGTGTCGGCGGCGGTGCGCGCGTAGAGGCCGGTGCGAAGGGCCCCGCGCTCCTGGAGTGCCGTGGCCAGGGCCAGATGCACACCGTACGTCGCCTCGGCGCCGGCGTCCGCCGAGGCCCGCATGTCCGGGTCGGCGCCGGCCGCCTCGACGGTCACCATGATCAAGTCGCCGGCGCGTTCCAGCAGTTCGGTGATCTGGTCGACGCTACGGCCGATCGCGCGCCCGGGGTCGGGCTCGTCCCGGATCTCCAGGGTCTCGGGGCGGTCCGGGACGGCGACCGGCTCCTCGTCACCGGCGATCGCGACACCCAGGGTGTGCCCGAACAGGGCGGCCTTGGTCGGGAACGCGTCGTACAGCGTGCGCTCGCCGACACCGGCCAGCGCCGCCACCTCCTTCATGCGCGTGCCCGTGAACCCCTTCTCCGTGAACAGCCGGGAGGCCGCCTCCCGGATGCGGGCGCGGGTCGCCTCGGCGGCCTCGGCGCGCTTGGCCGAGCGGTAGGGCCGCTTCTGGTCCCTCTTCTGGTTGACGGGGTCGGACATGGGGAGGAGTCTAGAAGGAAATCAGCGCAGTGGTGCTGCGGTGAAATTCAGCGGAGCGGAACCGGAGCGATGAGGAGCGTGGGCGCCATGCCGGAGCTCGCCGGAATCCACCATGTGAAGATGCCCGTCACCGATCTCGACCGCTCGCGCGACTGGTACGGCCGCGTCCTCGGCTTCAAGGTCACACATGAGTTCCCGGACGCGGACGGCGTCGTGCGCGGAGTGGCGGGGGAGGTGCCGGGACTCGGCGACTCCATGCTCTGCCTGCGGGTCAACTCCCGGGCCGCGCAAGGCTGTCAGGGCTTCGACCCGGTCAGCTTCGCGGTCCGGGACCGTGCCGACGTCGAGGCCTGGGCGGCCCACCTCGACACCCTCGGCATTCCGCACTCGCCGGTGATCGAGGCCTCGATCGGCTGGCTGCTGGTCTTCAACGATCCGGACGGCCTCGACCTGCACCTGTACAGCTGGGCGGCGCACGGGGTGGATCACGGGGGCGTGGCGGGGTACGGCCGCCGGGTCGGCTGAGCGGGGCACGGTTCCCTGAGCGGGTCGCTCCGTGCATGCCTTGACCGGCATATAACCGCAGAGGCATATTGGGGGCATGTCCGACGCCTCGCTCTGGACCGCCCTCGCCGATCCCCACCGGCGGGCCATCGTCGCCCTGCTCCTGGAGCGGCCCCGGCCCGTCGGCGAGATAGGGGAGGCCTGCGGTCTGAGCCAGCCCAGCACGTCGAAGCACCTGCGGGTGCTGCGAGACGCGGGCCTGGTCCGGGTGCGGCAGGACGCGCAGCGCCGCGTCTACGCCCTCGACCCCGCCCCGATCGCCGCCCTCGACGCCTGGCTCGCCCCCTACCGTGAGCTGTGGAACCGCCGCCTGGACAGGCTGGGCCAACGCCTCGACGAGACGTCGCAGGACGACACCCCACACCCCACCCCGAAGGACTGATCCACCATGTCCGTCGACCTCACCGGCACCTATCTGACGCTCGACGACGGCCGCCCCGCCGTCCGTTTCAGCCGCACCTATGACCAACCCCTGGGCCGTGTCTGGCAGTTCGTGACCGACCCCGACGAACTCGCCCAGTGGTTCCCCTCCCGCGCCGAGTTCGAGCTGCGTCCCGGCGGCACGGTCACCTTCAGCGGCGACCCGAACATGCCGGAGTCGACCGGCCGCGTCCTCGCCGTCGACCCGCCTCGGCACCTCTCCTTCGAATGGGGCGGCGACGAGCTGCACTTCGACCTGGAGGAGGTCGAGGAGAAGCGCACCCGCTTCACCCTCACCAACGTCCTGAGCGCCGAGGACACCGCGTCCCGCAACGGCGCCGGCTGGGAGGTCTGCCTCGGCGCCCTGGACGCGAAGGCCCGCGGCGAGCGTGCCGAGGGACCTCATACGGGTGCCGGTGTGCCCTGGAAGGAGTTCTACGACGGCTATCTCGCGGCCGGGATCCCCTCCGGCGCACCCGTGCCGGGCCTGGACTGACGCGTCCCCGGCCCGGCCGACCCGTCACGCCATCTGCCGCCGCACCAGCTCGTGCAGCCGGCCGCCCGTGTCCGCCAACAGCTGGGCGGGCGGCCCCTGTTGGGCGACCTTGCCGTCCTCCATGACGACGACACGGTCCGCGTCCAGGACGGTCGACAGGCGGTGCGCGATGACGATCCGGGTGGCGTTGAGCGCCTTGGTGCTCTCGATCACCGTGCGCTGGGTCTCGTTGTCGAGGGCGCTGGTCGCCTCGTCGAAGAAGAGGATGCGCGGCCGGCGGATCAACGCCTGGGCGATCATGAGGCGTTGACGCTGGCCGCCCGACACCGCGCCGCTGCCCGCGACGATGGTGTGCAGGCCCATCGGCATCCGCTTGATGTCCTCGGCGAGGCCCGCCATCTCGGCCGCCGCCATCGCCTCCTCAGGTGTGAACGGCTCGGTACCGCAGATCACGTCCAGGATGGAACCGGTGAACGGCTGCGCGTGCTGGAGCACCACCCCGCACTGCCGCCGTACCGCGGACTGGTCGAGGGCGCCCAGGTCCTGGCCGTCGTAGAGGACGCTGCCCGAGACCGGTTTGTCGAAGCCGATGAGGAGGCGCAGCAGGGTGGACTTGCCGCAGCCGCTGGGGCCGACGATTGCCACGAACTCGCCCGCGCGGACATTGAAGGACACGTCGTCCAGGACCAGGGGGCCGTCGTCGGCGTAACGGAAGGAGAGGCGGCGGGCCTCGATCGCGCCGGACAGCTGACCGGGGCGGGTGCTCGCGGTGCGGACCTCCGGGGCAGCGTCCAGGACCGGCCTGATCTCCTCGAAGAGGGGGAGTGCGGAGACCGCGGAGACGAAGGCGCCGGTCAGGCTGGTGACGGAGGTCAGGAGCATCGTCACCGAGGTGTTGAAGGTGAGGAAGGAGGCGGCCGACATGGAGCCGCGTGCCGGGCCCGCGAGCAGCATGAACATCAGCAGGGTGCAGACGGGCAGATATACCGCGCCCATGACTGCGGTGAGGTTCTTGATCCGGCCGACCTTCTGCTGGAGTTCACGGCTGCGTGCGAACTCGGAGGCCCAGGCCGCGTAGGCGTAGTTCTCGGCCGCCGCGACGCGCAACTTCGGCAGCCCGCGCAGGGTTTGGAACGCCTGGTTGTTCAGCTTGTTGCTGAGCACGACCAGCTTGCGCTGCCAGCGCACCTGCCACAGGCCGAGGCCCAGGAACATGGCCGCGATCACGACGAGCATGCCGATGGCCGCGAGTGCCAGCGAGGGGCTGTACCAGAAGAGAAGTCCCAGATTCATCACGCCGACCGTCACCGACTGCGCGACGACCGGGCCAACTCCCGCCAGCAGGCGGCGGATCGAGCTGATGCCCATCGCCGCGCTCGCCAGTTCGCCCGTCGAGCGTTCGGTGAAGAACTTGGTCGGCAGCCTCAACAGACGGTCCCAGACCGCCGGTTGGAGCGTGGCCTCGATCCGGCCCTCCAGGCGGAGGATGGTGAGGTTCTCCAGCAGCATGAACGCCGCCGCGACCACGCTCGTCACCATCACGGCCAGACAGACCTGGACGATCAGGTTCGTCTGGGCCTTCGGCACGAACTCGCCGAGCACCTTGCCCGTCGCGATCGGCACCAACGCCCCGATCGCGACCGTCACCAGTCCGCTGATCAGCAGGTTGGACAGGTCGCTGCCGGTGCCCTGCATGCTGAAGCGCAGGAGCCGCAGTGGGCTGAGCCGGCGCTCGGGCAGCGGGCGGTAGAACATCACCGCGCGCGGCTCGAACTCCTCCGCGTTCGCCTTCTCGATCGGCGTCTCGCGCCCGGTCGCCGGATGGACGGCCACGTACCCGCCGCGCCGCCACAGCAGCGCCACCGGCGCCCCGGACAACGCCCGATGGCCCACCAGCGGACCGACGTTGTCCCGCCACCAGCGCCCGTCGAGCCGTACGGCACGGACCCGGACCCGGGAGGCGAGGGCGATCCGCTCGACCGGGTCGAGGCGGTCGCTCTCGCTGCCGCTCTGCGCGGGCTCGGCGAGGGTGATGCCCGCCGCCTCGGCTACCAACTTGCAGGCCGCGTACGACGCGTCGGCGTCGGCGGCCGTGGTGCGCCGCGCCGACGACTTGCCGATCGACGCCAGCAGCGTCCGGTCCGCCTGGGCGCGCACCGCCTCACCGGCCTTGATACCGGCGGCGGTTCGCGTCTCGTGGGTGCGCTCCAGCTGCTCGATCCACTTGTCCAGCGTGGACAGCAGCCGGTACTGCTGGTCGACCATGCCCTGCCAGACGGACGGGTCCATCAGTAGATCGGCGGCGGCCTCGGCCCCGTACATCTGCCCGTACTGCACGCTGCCCGGCGGGACTTGCATCCAGAAGACGTCGTCGTCGGTGAGCGCGGCGGCCCGTTCGGTGGCCATCGGGGCCTGGAAGAGGATGGAGAGGCCGCGGCCCACACCGAGGGCGAGGGCGTATTCGAGCGGGCTTGAAGTCGGGGGCACGTACTGGGGGTTGCCGTACTCGTCGTAGGACCAGGTCTGGGTGTCCGCGGCCTGGTACAGCTCGCGCAGGTTGATGCGGTGCACCACGCAGTCCCGCAACGGGCGTGCCACCAGGGTGTGTTGGGGCCCGGCGACCGGGCCGAGCAGCAGCGAACCCGCTTCCAGCCGGCCGAGGTGGTGCCAGTGTCCCTGCTGTACGGCGTCCACCGCGAACAGGTCGATGGCGCCCGACGCCACCAGCCAGAGCACCTGCGGACCTTCGAGGTCGAGGCGGTTGAATCCGGTGCAGTCGATCGGCGTGCCCAGGGATCCCAGCGCGCCGAGGACCAGGTCGCCTTCGTGAACGGACGTCATCTCAGCGCTCCTTGACCAGCGTGGCGTACGCGCCGCCGGCCGCCACCAGGGCGTCGTGCCGCCCGCGTTCCACGATCGTGCCGTGTGCGAGGACGACGATCTCGTCGCTGTCGCGCACGGTGCTGAGCCGGTGTGCGATCACCACGCAGGCGCAGCCGCGCTTGCGCAGGTTGTCCATCACGATGAGCTCGGTCTCCGCGTCCAGGGCGCTCGTCACCTCGTCGAGGACGAGGATGCTGGGCCTGCGCACCAACGCCCTCGCGATCTCCAGGCGTTGGCGCTGACCGCCGGAGAAGTTGCGCCCGTCCTGCTCGACCCGGCTGTGGATGCCGCCGGGCCGCCGCATGACCACGTCGTACAGGGCCGCGTCCCGCAGCGCGTCCGTCACCGCGTCGTCCGGGATGGAGGGGTCCCACAGCGCCACGTTGTCGCGGACCGAGCCCTCGAAGAGGAACACGTCCTGGTCGACGAAGGACACGGAGGCGGCCAGCGCGCCGCGCGGGATGTCCTCCAGCCGGTGGTCGTCGATGCGGATCACGCCCTCCCAGGGCGTGTAGAGACCCGAAATCAGCCTGGACACCGTCGACTTGCCGCTGCCGGAGCCGCCGACGAGCGCCACCTGCTGGCCCGGGCCGACCGTGAGCGAGAAGCCGGTGAGGAGGGGCTTGTCGAGGGGGCTGTAGCCGAAGGTGATGTTCTCCAGCTCGACGTGTCCCTGCAGCCGGCGGGTCGAATCGGCGCCGCCCGCACGGGAGTAGAGGGGATCGGCCTGGAAGTTCTCGACGTCCTTGAGGCGCGCCACATCGGCCGCGAAGTCCTGGATGCGGCCCGCGACGCCGTTGAGCCGGGTGATCGGCGCGGTGAAGCGGGTGACCAGTGCCTGGAAGGCGACCAACAGGCCGACGGAGATGTGCCCTTCGACGGCTCGCATACCGCCGATCCACAGGATCAGCGCGCTGTTGAGGGAGGCCAGCGTCGGCGCGACCACGCCCAGCCACGCGCTCGGCACGCCGAGCCGCTGCTGCTCCTCCAGGGTGGTGGCGTGCTGTCCGGCCCACTTGCGGAAGTAGCCGTCCTCGCCACCGGTCGCCTTCATCGTCTCGATCAACTGGAGCCCGGTGTAAGCGGTGTTGGTGAGCCGGGCGCTGTCGGCGCGCAGTTTCGCGGTACGGGTCGCGCGCAGCCGGATGACGACCCGCATCGCCACCACGTTCAACAGCGCCACCCCGATGCCCACGTAGGTGAGTTGGGGGTCGTAGGTGTAGAGGAGCAGCGCGTAGAGCACCACGACCACCGCATCCACGCCCGCCGCCGAGAGATCGCGAGCCAGGGTCTCGGCGACGGAGTCGTTCGACTGGAGGCGCTGCACCAGGTCGGCCGGGCTGCGCTGGGAGAAGAACGTCACCGGCAGCCGCAGCAGATGGCGCAGGAAGCGGGCGCTGGAAAGGGTGGAGGAGATGATGCGGCCGTGCAGCAGGTTCGCCTGTTGCAGCCAGGTCAGCACCAGCGTGAGCAGCACGCAGGTCCCCATGGACGCGAACAGCACGCCCAGCAGGGAGGTTTGACCGCCTATCAGGAACATGTCGATGTAGGTCCGGCTGAGCGCGGGCATCGCCGCGCCGACCAGGACCAGCAGCAGGCTGGAGAGGACGGCGGCGGGCATCGTGCCCGCGGTGCCGCGCAGCCGGGCGGGCATCGCGCCCAGGACGCCCGGCTTGCGCCCGCCCTTCTCGAAGCCGTCGCCCGGCTCCATGACGAGGACGACTCCGGTGAAGCTGGAGTCGAAGTCCTCCATGGGCACGAACCGGCGGCCCTTGCCTGGGTCGTTGATGTACACCCCGCGCCGGCCGAAGCGGCGGCCCATGCCGTCGTAGACGACGTAGTGGTTGAACTCCCAGAACAGGACGGCGGGGGACCGCACTTCGGCGAGGGCGGCCGTGTCCATCTGCATACCCTTGGCCGTGAGGCCGTAACTGCGGGCTGCCTTGAGCAAGTTGCTGGCGCGCGAGCCGTCGCGGGAGACACCGCAGGCTATGCGCAGTTCCTCCAGCGGGATGTGGCGGCCGTAGAAGCCGAGGACCATCGCGAGGGAGGCGGCGCCGCACTCCACGGCCTCCATCTGGAGCACGGTGGGTGAACGGACCGTCTTCACACGGCCCTTGGGGACCGGGCGCTTCGTCGGCGCGGAACGGCGCCGGGAACGGGTGTCCTGCGCGGGGCTCATGGCAGCAGCCAATCGAGGGGACGCTGATCGGCCAGCCGGATCGAGGCCGAGGCCATGGTCATGGAGGTGAGGGCGAAGGGCGGCCCGTCGGCGGACGACCACTTGTAACCGCTCTTCGTCCGCGCCGACTTGTCGAGCTTCACCAGCACGGCCACCGGCCTGCCCTTCTTGGTGAACTGCTCGCCCAGCTGGCTGTCCCCGAGGAACGCGGCGATCTGCTGCGCCGACTCGGCGGACCGGTCCACCGCCTTCACATGGCCGCGCAGTACGCCGTACGTCTGCGTCGGCACCGAGGAGACGGTCAGGTCGACGGCGGCGTTCTCGGGGATGGAGGCCGCGTTCTCGGCGGGGACGTACACCGTCGCGTAGAGCGGGTCGGCGGTGTGCGCGACCTTCTCCACGGCGGCGACGTTCGCGCCGGTCTGGATGATCTGGCCGATGGTGGCGGCGAGCGCGGTGATCCGGCCCGCGGCGACCGTGCGCACGACGGAGTCCCCGGCGCTCGTACGGACCTGGAGGACGGGGGAGTTGGCCGGCAGCCGCTCGCCCTCCTGCGCGACGACGGCGGTGACCTGGCCGGCGACCGGGCTCTGCAGGATGTAACTGCCCTCCCCGTGCGTGAGGATGGCGGACGCGCCGACCGTGGAGGCCACGGAACCGGTGACCGCCCACACGGAAGCGGCGGCCACGACGACCACCGTCACACAGAGCACGAGCCAGCCCTGCGGACGCGCGAAGCGCACCGGAAGATCGAGCTCTTCGGGCGACTGGAGCTTGGCGAGGGCCTGTTGGCGGAACTGCACGGAACTTCCCTCACCTAGGGGAGAGATCTTTTACGGCAACCCGAGAGTCCCGGAGCCGGGAAACGGCTCCGGGACTCAGTGGAACAAGGTGCGATCAGAGACCCGAGACCAGGTTCGTGACCGGGGACACGCTCAGGCCGGTGACGCCCTCGACGGTGCCGACGACCGTGTCGACCAGGCCGGAGACCGGGGCGATGCCGTCCACAACACCGGTGACGGTGCTGAGGGCGTTCAGGGACAGGCCGCCGGAGACGTTGTCGAGCTCGGCGTCGGAGATCTCGACGGTCTGAACCTGGGGGGTGGAGTTCATGGGGGAACTTCCCTTCATATGGATATTCACAAGGGGGAGCGGCCCCCTCTGGGGACAGACGACGGCCGCGACCGCAGGCGCCGGGCGCCGTTTCCGGAGCCCTCGTGGCTCCTGCGGTGCGATGGATCAAAGCACGCTGCGGACGGACGCAGCCAATCAAACTCCCGTCCCACCAGGGCACTTGAGCCTCAGGGGACGCGAACCGTGCAGGAGTGCGCACGAGGTGTCGGCGAGTTCTTCACACGCTGCACGGCATCGCTCCGCAGGAAGCCTTGCGGCGCCGAAGCGGAATCGGGCACTCCCCACCAAAGGCGTTCCGGGGGGCGTGTGCATGTGCAGATCCGTCGGGTTCGGTGACTTCGTTGGGTACGCGCTGTGCAGATTCCCTGAAGTGAGGATTCCGCTCACCGTTCTCGACGGACCGTTACTGATCGATCGCGTTCTGTTCCGCTCCGGGAGCGGCCGAACTCAACGCGCACGCGCGGCGGTTCGGGCGGCCACCGATTCGATCAAGACATCCACCCGCTCGCCGGACCCCGGACCCGAAGGGCCCGCCACGCCGTCGGCACAGGCACGCAGCCACCTCGTACCCCCACCGGGTCAGGGCTTGGACATGGCCGATTCGCGTTTTTGCAAAGGAAGTTGAGAAACGGAATTGAACACCTCACGTGACACCTGCGTATCAACGGGCATCCAGGCGCCCCCATAAGCCGCCACCCCCGGCGGCACAGACCCCGGTCCCCAGGAGGTCGAGAAGTTTGAGTCACAAGCGAATTCCGAAGCGCAAGGCCGTGATAGCTGTCGGCGGTGTCGCTGCACTCGGAGCGGCGGCGATCCTGCTGCCGAACGCCAACGCGTCCCAGGACAACTCGGCAGGCGCCGCCACCCCCAAGACCCTCAAGGCGACCGGCGCCTCGGACCTCTCCTCGCAGATCGCCGGACTGCTCGGCGACGCCTTCGCCGGGTCCTACTACGACAGCGCCACCCAGCAGCTCGTCGTCAACGTGATCTCAGGCGACAACAACAACGTCGTCGTACAGGCGGAGAAGGCCGGCGCCAAGGTGCGCGAGGTGCAGAACAGCACCGCCGAACTCACCGCCGCCGCCAAGGTGTTGAAGACCAAGGCCACCGTCCCCGGCACCGCGTGGTCGGTCGACCCGAAGACCAACAAGATCCAGGTCCTCGCCGACAGCACCGTCACGGGCAGCAAGTGGGACACCGTGCTCTCGACGGTCAAGAGCCTCGGCACCGACATGGCCACCGTCAAGAAGACCGCCGGGTCCTTCAAGACCCTGGTGTCGGGCGGCGACGCCATCTTCGCCCAGACCGACCAGGGCGGCGTCCGCTGCTCCCTCGGCTTCAACGTCACCGCGAGCGACGGCACCCCCGCCTTCCTGACCGCCGGACACTGCGGCGTCGCGGCGAAGCAGTGGTCCGACTCGCAGGACGGCGCCCCGATCGCCACCGTCGACCAGGCCACCTTCCCCGGCAACGACTTCTCCCTCGTGAAGTACGACGACCCGGCCACCCAGACCACGAGCGACGTCAACGTGGGCAACGGCCAGACCGTCCAGATCACCCAGGCCGAGGACGCCACGGTGGGCACGCAGGTCTTCCGGATGGGCTCCACCACCGGTCTGCACGACGGCACGGTCACCGGACTCGACGCGACCGTCAACTTCCAGAGCGAGACCGACCCCAACGGTGTCGACACCGTTAACGGCCTCATCCAGACGGACGTCTGCGCCGAGGCGGGTGACAGCGGCGGCTCGCTCTTCACCCAGGACGGCGGCGCGGTCGGCCTCACCTCCGGCGGCAGCGGCGACTGCACCGCCGGCGGCGAGACCTTCTTCCAGCCGGTCACCGCCGCGCTCACCGCGACCGGGGCCACCCTCGGTG
>NZ_JAWOAI010000320.1:0-11647 GCF_033194735.1 Streptomyces sp. W16 | reverse complement strand
GGCTACCTGCCCGCGGTCGCCCGCCGCCCGCGGCCACCGCCTGTATCGCCCGTCCGCGGCACCCGCCCGTACCACCGCACGTATTCACCCGCTTCACCCGCAAAGGATGACCATGACCTCGCTGTTCGACTCCGTGACCTTCGGCAAGATCGCCCTCGGCAACCGGCTCGTGATGGCCCCCATGACCCGCAACCGGGCCAAGTCCTGTGGCGGCGCCACCGAGTTGATGGCCGAGTACTACGCCCAGCGCGCCTCGGCCGGGCTCATCGTCACCGAGGGCACCCAGCCCTCCCAGGTCGGCCAGGGCTTCCTCAACACCCCCGGACTGCACCACCCCGAACAGGTCAGGACCTGGCGCACCGTCACCGACGCCGTGCACGCGGCGGGCGGCCGGATCGTCGTACAGCTGATGCACTCGGGACGGATCGGCCACCCGTCGCTGTACGACAGCGCCCACCACTCCGTCGCCCCCTCGCCGGTCGCCGCCGCCGGGCAGTGCTTCACGCCCTCCGGACCGCTGGAGTACCCGGTCCCGCACGAGCTCACGGCCGACGAAATAGCCGCCACCGTACGGGACTTCGCGGACGCCGCCCGCAACGCGGTCGAGGCCGGCTTCGACGGCGTCCAGGTGCACGCGGGCAACGGCTTCCTGCTGCACCAGTTCCTCGCGGCCAACACCAACCACCGCACCGACGGCTACGGCGGCTCCCTCGCGAACCGCACCCGCCTCACGGCCGAGGTCACCGAGGCGGTCGCCGGGGCGATCGGCAACGAGCGGACCAGCGTGCGCCTCTCGCCCGCCAACACCTACAACGACATCGCGGAGGGCGACACCGAGGCCCTGTACGCGGCCCTCGTCCCGGCCCTCCCGGAGCTGGCCTTCCTGGAGGTCTGCGAGATCGTCGCCCGCCCCGTCACCCGGCTCGTCCGCGAGCTGTGGGAAGGCAACCTGGTGGTGAACCCGCACGCCGCCGGCGACTCCTTCCCGGCCTCGGTGGACACCGCCCAGCAGGTCCTCGACGAGGGTCTGGCCGACGCCGTCTCGCTCGGCGCCCTGTTCCTGGCCAACCCCGACCTGCCCGCCCGCATCAAGGCCGGCGGCCCCTTCACCCAGCCCGACGAGTCGACGTACTACGGCGGCGACCACCGCGGCTACACCGACTACCCGGTGCTCGGCCAGTGACCCCTGCCTCCGTGGTCCGCGGCGCCCGGCGCGAGCTGCTCCTGTTCTCCGGCCGGGCCCACCCCGAACTCGCCGACCGGATCGCCCGGGAACTGGGCACCGGCCTGGTGCCGGCCCAGGCGCGGGACTTCGCCAACGGCGAGATCTACGTCCGCTTCGAGCAGTCGGTGCGCGGCGCGGACTGCTTCGTCGTCCAGTCCCACACGGCACCGATCAACACGTGGATCATGGAACAGCTCATCATGATCGACGCGCTGAAACGGGCTTCCGCCCGCAGCGTCACGGTCGTCGCCCCGTTCTACGGCTACTCGCGGCAGGACAAGAAACACAAGGGCCGCGAGCCGATCTCGGCCCGTCTGCTCGCGGATCTGCTGACCGCCGCGGGCGCCGACCGGGTCATCACGATCGATCTGCACACCGACCAGATCGTGGGCTTCTTCGACGGCCCGGTGGACCACCTCTTCGCCCTGCCCACGCTCGCGGACCACATCGCCGCGGGCACCGACCGCGACCGTCTGACGGTGGTGTCGCCGGACGCCGGCCGTGTGCGGGTCGCCGACCGCTGGTGCGACCGGCTCGGGGCGCCCCTCGCGATCGTCCACAAGAAGCGCGACAAGGACATCGCCCACCAGGTCAGCGTCCACGAGGTGGTCGGCGAGGTGGCCGGGCGGGTCTGCGTCCTGGTGGACGACATGATCGACACGGCGGGCACGATCTGCGCCGCGGCCGACGCGCTGTACGCGAGCGGTGCCGAGGACGTCATCGTCGCCGCCACCCACGGCATCCTCTCCGGCCCCGCCGTGGACCGCCTGAAGAACTCCCGGGTCAGCCGCTTCGTCTTCACCGACACCCTGCCGACCGCCGCGGCGACCGGCCTGGACAAGGTCGAGGTCCTGTCCGTCGCCCCGCTGATCGCCCACGCGATCCGGGAGATCTTCGAGAACGGCTCGGTGACGAGTCTGATGGACGAGTTGTAGCGGCAGCGCAGTGTCGCCGTTGACCGGGCCGCTCTCCCCGAACGGGGAGGGCGGCCCGTGTCATGCCTGCGGATCCTGTCCGTCCAACTCGTCGAGAAGTCGGGCGAGTTCGGCCGGCCACACGGTCTCCTTCGTGGCCCGCAGTTCCTCCCGGGTCCACCACCGCCAGGCGAGGATGCCGTCCTGGGTGTGGGCGGCGGAGAGGTGGGTGCCGGTGGGCTCGCGGTGCGGGCCGTGGGTGACGTAGATGCGTTCGTGCTGGTGGGTCGGGGTGCCGGCGAAGGTGAGGTCGACCTCTCTGGTGGACAGCAGGGGGCCGGGTTCCAGGTCTGTCCAGCCGGTCTCCTCCCGGAGTTCGCGCAGGGCGCCCTCGCGCGAGGTCTCGTCGCCTTCGAGGCCACCGCCGGGCAGGGCCCAGAAGGTGCCGGTCTCGGCGTCGTCGTAACGGAAGAGGAAGACGGAGCCGGTGGGGTCGAGCACCGCGACGCGGGCGGAGTGGCGGATTCTGCGGAGCTGCTTGCGCAACACGGTGCAGGGGCGGCCTAGTTGGCGGTCCGGGCGGTGGTCGACGACGTCGTAGCCGAGGGCGGTCCAGAAAGCGAGGCCCCTGGGGTTGTTGTCAAGGACGGCCAGGCGTACGGCGGTTCGGCCGGCCGCGCGGAAGCGGTCCTCGACGAGGGACGCCAACTGCCGCCCGTGTCCCTGCTGTTGCTGTGTGGCGTCGATCATCAGCAGGCCGATCCAGGGGTCGTCGTCGGCCGGGTCGGGATGCGCCCCGAGAGTGATCGCGATCCCTACGAGCCGCCCCGCGCTACGGGCGAGCAGGACTTCGGTGTCCGGGTCGGCCAACTCGTCCGCCAGCGCGGTCGCCACCTGCTCGGGCCGGATGTCCTCCGGGTCCGGGAAGTCGCCGCTGAGGGCGTGGAACGCGTGGTTGGAGGCGTAGAGGGCGGTGAGTTCGGTGAGCAGTTCGCCGGGGAGTGCGCCGGCCTCGGTCGGCGTGAGGGGTTCGAGGAACATGGGGGCACGCTAGGGCCTGTCCGGATCCGGTGCGACGTGACACCTGTGTGATCCGTACTCTGTGTCGGCGGCTTCGGGGAGGGCATGTCCATGCAGTACAGGTGTGGGGTTGGCGCGGTTGTACGAGCGGCGGCCGTTGTCGTCGCGGCTGTCCTGATGAGTGGCTGTTCGTCGGACGATTCGGCGCAGGACAAGGCGTGGCAGGAGGAGTACTGCGCCAAGCTGGGGTCCTGGCAGGACGAGGCGCACGCCAGGACGGCCAACACCGAATCGGCGGGGGAAGCGGCCATCCACGCCTCGAAGAAGCTGGACGAAGCGGGCCTGGAACACGGTGGCACCCGCATCCTCGACGACACCGTCAACGCGGTCGCCGGCGACACCGGGGCCGAGGGGCGTGCGGTGTCCTACTGCGACAGCGCGGGCTTCGAGACCTCGGTGGATTCGGCCGGCTGATGCCGTGAGTTCATAGGCCGACCCCTGAGGGGGCACGCCGGCCGTCGGCCGCCGCGCCGAGCTCGAACCAGATCTGTTTGCCGGGGACACCGTCCGCGGCGGCGCCGTGCCGCACGCCCCAGTGCTGGGCGAGCCCGCCGACCTGGAGGAGGAGGGCGACGAGGTCTCGGCGACGGGAAACCGGCGCGTCTTTGAAAGGGGGAACGGGCAGGATGCCTGTCGTGACGTCGCACTCTGCGCAGGTGAGCCGATCTCGGCCGTTCTACGCCGATCACGCCGCGGCCTACGACCTGCTCATCACGGATCCGGTGGAGCCCTGGGTCGACGCGGTCCATGACGTGCTGGTGCGGACGGGCCGTCATGCGGCGTCGGTTCTGGACGCGGGCTGCGGAACCGGTCGGCATGCCGCCGCCCTCGCGGCCAAAGGTCACCACGTCGACCTCGTCGATGCGGCCGGCACGCTCCTGGACCAGGCGGCGAAACGGTGTCCCGAAGCACGGCGCTGTCAAGCCGACCTGTGCTCTCTCGACGTCGGACCGGCATACCAGGCGGTGACCTGCCGTGGGGTGCTGAACGACATGACCACCGACGTCGAACGCGACGCCTCGTGAACGCTCGGTGGAACTCGGCTCGGGGAAACAGCTGATCTTCACCAGCACCGTCACATGGCAGGCGGGACTGCTCCATGTTCACGAGCAGTACGACCTTCTTGCAGGGGATGAGCCTGGCCAAAGGTCGAGCTACGACTTCATGATGCGTCCCTGGAGCAAGGCGGAGTTGCGTCAGCGTCTGGCCGCGGCAGGCTTCCACGACATCGAGATCGGGCCCGGAGTCGGCCGGAAGACCGCCGACCGGCTGTTCGTCGTCGCCGTCCGCCGATAACTGCCGGGGCCGGTCCCAACTGCCGGCCGTGGCCACTTTCGCCCCGCCGGACGGGACCTGCTCTGAAAGTGTGACACTTCAGCGCCGAGTGTCACACTTTTTCCGAGCAGGTCCCCCGGGACGCCGAGCATCGCCGTGCACGGCTCAACCGCCCTGCCGGAACGGAATGTTCAGCCAAGGACTACCCGGATCCGACGTCAGGATCCGGTGCGCGGCGACCATGTCCTGGTACCACGCGCCGAACTCCTCCTCGTCGAAGTGGAGGCAGCGGCCCAGGATGTAGCCGGCCGAGAAGTCCGGCCAGGAGCGGTGGGCGAGGGCGGCGGCGCGGCCCGCGCGGACGAGGGCCGACTCCGTTTCCGCCAGGGTGCAGAAGCGGGCGCCGAGTCCCCAGCGGGCCATCTTCGAGGCGCGGCCCAGGTCCCAGGCCTCGACCGAGGTGACATGGCGGTTCTCGTCGAGGATGCCGTCGGCCCGCATCCGGGCCTCGTAGCGGGTGATGCGGCCGATCAGGCGTTGTACGCCCTCGATGCGGGCCTCGGTCTCCGAGGCGGGGCGCGGGTCGGTCTTCGTCACGCCGTCCTCCGTGATCACCGTGGAGCCCTCGGATTCGGCGCGGATGACGGTGGCGACGGCCTGGCGCCAGTAGCCGGTGTCGACGTGGCCGCCGAAGTCACGGGCGATGGAGCGGCGCAGGCTCAGCGCGAACTCCCATACGGAGCTGGAGGCTTCGGCGGCGAGCAGGTTGCGCAGATGGTGTTGCCATTCCGCGCGGGTGGTGATGCCCCACCACTCGCGCAGCCGCCGGCGCTCACCGTCGTAGCCGCTGCCGTGCCAGGCCGGCGCGTTCCAGAGGGAGCCGTTGCTGACGCAGAGGAGCGCTCCGCAGGCCAGGCCGTGGGCGACGGGGCCGTGCAGCGCGCCGCCGACGTGGAGTGCGCGCAGCCGCATGCCCGATTCGGGCGTGCCGATGTGTTCGGCCGCGCGCGACCAGTCCGTCGTGCCCGGGGGGCCGTAGGGGAGGGTGAGTTCGCAGGGGGTGCCTGGGTCGATGACGAGGGTGGGCGGGCACTGCGGGTTCCAGGCGTTCGCTGTCCAGCGCAGCGAGGCGCGCGAGTACACCACGTCGGGGCGCGGCGCGGGCAGCATGCCTTCGGTGAACAGTTCCCAGTGCCTGGTGCCGTTGCGGACGTCGCGGATGAACACGCGGTGGACGCGGTCGGGTTGGGCGTCGTAGGCCTCGCGCGACATCTCGTAGTAGAGGTGGGTCCGGGCGAGTACGTCGTAGTACGCGGACCGGTCGCCGCGCGCCCTGGCCTCGGCGAGTGCTCGCTCGGTCTCGGTCGGCGGGGTCCAGGCGGGCGGTGAAGGAGGCCCGAAACCGGCGGGGGACGGTCCGAACGACATAGGGCTCGCTGTCCTTCCAGGGGCCAACGGCTGTTGATCCCCGGCACATTGCCATACGGGGCTGAGACCCCCCTGTGGGACCCCCGTGCAGTTCCGTGCTGCCCGTCCCGCACAGGCCGAAGCCCCCGGCGGCAACCGCAGCCAGGGGCCTCGCACAGCGTTCGGCGTGCGTCGTGAACGTCAGACGTTCACACCGAAGTCCTGGGCGATGCCGACCAGGCCCGAGGCGTAACCCTGGCCCACCGCGCGGAACTTCCACTCCGCGCCGTTGCGGTACAGCTCGCCGAAGACCATCGCCGTCTCCGTCGCCGCGTCCTCGGAGAGGTCGTAGCGGGCGATCTCCGCGCCGCCCGCCTGGTTCACGATGCGGATGTACGCGTTGCGGACCTGGCCGAAGTTCTGCGAGCGGGTCTCCGCGTCGTAGATCGAGACCGGGAAGACGATCTTCTCGACGTCCGCCGGGAGGC
This sequence comes from Streptomyces sp. W16, assembly GCF_033194735.1. Lineage (NCBI taxonomy): Bacteria > Bacillati > Actinomycetota > Actinomycetes > Kitasatosporales > Streptomycetaceae > Streptomyces > Streptomyces sp. W16. The sequence continues at coordinate 5,258 of NZ_JAWOAI010000320.1, read as the reverse complement.
CGGCCAGGTTGACGTTGATCGCCTCGTCGTCGCCCGCGCCCTCGCCCGTGCGGTTGTCACCGGTGTGGACGATGGTCTGGTCCGGGGTGGACTTGTTGTTGAAGAAGATGAAGTGTCCGTCCGAGTAGACCTTGCCCTCGGGGTTGACCGCGATCGCCGAGGCGTCGAGGTCGAAGTCCGTGCCGGTGGTGGTGCGGACGTCCCAGCCAAGGCCTACGGTGACGGCGGTCAGGCCCGGGGCCTCCTTGGTGAGCGAGACGTTGCCACCCTTGGACAGGCTTACAGCCATTGTTGGGAGTCCTTCCCTCGTTGCGATGCGGGCTTCGTACTGAGGACGAAGCTACCGGTACCACTATGAACGCCAAGAGGGGTATCGAAGGTTCCACGTGGCTTTACTTTCTTTACCCGCGCCTCCCGGAACGTCCTGGGTAATTGGCGTGACGTGGACCGGACAGGCAGGCGACCATGGGGGCATGTCCGGTCCTTATCTCATCCGCGGCTCCGTCTCCCTGCCCGAGGCCGAGCTCATGTGGCGTTTCTCGCGGTCGTCGGGGCCGGGCGGGCAGCACGTCAACACCAGCGACTCCCAGGTGGAGCTGCGCTTCGACCTCGCGAAGACGGAGGCCCTGCCCGAGGTGTGGAAGTCACGGGCGCTGGAGCGCCTCGCCTCCCGGCTGGTCGACGGCGTCGTCACCGTACGGTCCTCCGAGCACCGCTCCCAGTGGCGCAACCGCGAGACCGCCGCCGTACGCCTCGCGGCGCTGCTCGCCGAGGCCACCGCGCCGCCGCCGAAGCCGCGCAGGCCCACCCGGATTCCCCGGGGTATCAACGAGCGACGGCTGCGCCAGAAGAAGGCACGCTCCGACACGAAGCGGGGGCGGACCGGGCGGGACTGGGGGTAACCCCGCCGCCGGTTGTCACATCCTCGGCCCGTGCTCCGTCGTAGCAGTGACGACGGACCGCGACGAGGAGTGTTCATCCGTGGGTGACTTCGAATTCCCCTGACAATTTCCCCGACGGCAAGACAGTGAATTTCTCGCCGCCCGATTCGAATCGCACCGCTCCCGCCTCCGGGCCGTCGCCCACCGCATGCTCGGCTCGGCCGCCGAGGCCGACGACGCCGTGCAGGAGGCCTGGGTCCGGCTGAGCCGCGCGGACGCGGAGAAGGTGGAGAACCTCGGGGGCTGGCTGACGACCGTCGTCGGCCGGGTCTGCCTCGACATGCTCCGGTCCCGCAAGTCCCGCGCGGAGGAGCCCCTCGACAGCGGTACGCCCGTCCCGGCCACCGTCCCCGACCCCGAACAGGACGCCCTCCTCGCCGACTCGGTCGGGGCCGCGCTCCTTGTCGTACTGGAGACCCTGACGCCCGCCGAACGGCTCGCGTTCGTGCTGCACGACCTGTTCGCGGTGCCGTTCGAGGAGATCGCGTCCATCGTCGGGCGTACGCCCACCGCGGCACGGCAGTTGGCGAGCCGGGCCCGGCGGCGGATGCGGGGCGCTTCCGCGCCGGACGGGGATCCCGTACGGCAGCGGGTGGTCGCCGACGCGTTTCTCGCCGCCGTGCGCGAGGGCGACTTCGACGCGCTGGTGAAGGTGCTCGACCCGGACGTCGTGGCGCGTTCCGAGGACACGGTGACCGCGGGTGCCGCCGCGGTGGCGGCCGGCGCGACGAGCTTCGCGCACTTCGCCGCCCTCGCGCGGCCCGCCCTGGTGGACGGCGCCACCGGCATCGCCCTGCTCGTCGACGGCCGCCCCGTGCGCACCCTCGCCTTCACGTTCGTCGGCGACCGCATCGCCGCGATCGACATCGTGCTGGACCCGGAGCGGGTGGCGCTGCTGGACGTACGGCTGGTCTGAGGCGCGGCTACGGCAGCTCCAGCACGCCGACCGTCTCGCCCTCGCTCAGCTCGCCGTTGGGCCGGAAACCCAGCCCCAGGTAGAACTCCGCCGGGCCGGACGGGCCCTCGTGCCAGGTGACGTAGACCTCCTTGCCGCCCCGGCGGCGGATCTCGGCGGCGACGGACTCCACGGCGAACCGGCCGTAGCCGCGCCCCTGTTGGTCCGCCGCGATGTTCAGGCGCCACAGGCCGGAACGGATGACGGAGCCGTCCAGGTTCCAGTCGATGTCGAAGAAGGCCATGACGAAGCCGACGGGGCGGTCCTGGTCGACGATCAGGCGGGGCCAGGCGGTGCCGGGGTGGACGTAGGCCTCGGCGAGGGATTTCACGACGGGGGATACCGCGAATTCCTGGTCGGGGCGGACTCGTATGCCGATGGCGGCATCGATATTGCTCCGGGTGATCTCTTCGAGGCGTGGCCCGGGCCCGTCGGTGGTGATCGTCGTCATGCGTGCACGGTAGGCGGACTGATCACAGGTGGGCCACCGGAATTCACCGTCATCCCAACTGCCGGTACCTGCCCCGGAAATAGGCCAGCGGGCCGCCGTCCGTGCCGGTCGCCTCCGCCGTCAGCACCCGTCCGATGACCAGCGTGTGGTCCCCGGCCGGAATGCGCTGTTCCGTGCGGCATTCGAGGGTGGCGAGGGCGCCGCGGACCAGCGGCGCGCCGGACGCCGCGCCGTGGACGTAGGGGATGTCGTCGAAGAGCAGCCGGTCGCTGATGCGGCCCTTCATGGCGAAGCGGCCGGCGATGTGGCGCTGGCTCTCGGAGAGGACGGAGACGGCCCACAGGGGCTGTTCGTCGAGGAGGTCGTCCATGCGGGAGCCGTTGCGGAGGCTGACCAGGACCAGCGGCGGGTCCAGGGACACGGACATGAAGGCGGTCGCGGTCATGCCGACGTCCTCGCCGACCGGAGCCTGCGGGTCGTCCGGGTCGTACGGCTCCTCGTGCGCGGTCACCAGGACCACACCCGCGGCCAGCCGGGCGAGGGCGGCGCGGAACTCGTCGTTGCTCACCCCCACAGCATGCCCGGAGGGAACGGACTCGGTGATCGACGCGGTGTTCAGCACGCCGGAAACGCTAATCTCCGAGTGCCGCGCCGCGCATCGGACTTCGGTCGCAACAGGGTCCTAGGTCCAATGACCCACGCGGCGGGACATCGTCGTGCATCATGTCCCCACACTCACAAAGTTTGCGTTCAGGAAACGCACAGGGAAAATGCAGAAACTCCACTCAATTGTTCATCTTCTGCTGTGACTTGAGTCACAAGGGATAGTAATTGTTGACCCTGAGTACCGAGTGGGCAGCGCGCTGTGATTCAGTGGCGGGGAAGAAGACCCTTGATTCGCTGCGAGGTCTCGGGGGGAGGGCGAGTATGGAGACCGAGTCGGAACCCTACGTCCGTCTTGAGAACCTGCGGCAACTGCATACGGTCATGGCGGACATGAACACCGCCCGCAGCCTGGCGGACACCCTGCAGACCGTCGCCGACGGCGTGGTCAACGGCCTCGGGTACGAGCTGGCATGCGTCAACCTCGTACGTCCCGACGGCGACCTCGTGGTCGCCGCCTTCTCCGGCAACTCCGCCGCCGAGGCACTCATCACCGGCCGGGTCGGCTCCCGCGCCTCCTGGGAGCGCCGGCTCGGCATGGGCGAGGACTGGGGCGACCTGCGGTTCATACCGCACACCGAGGGCTGGGTCCTCGACGAGGACGACGTACCGCAGTGGTACACCGACGGCCCCGCGCCCCGCTTCGAGGACGAGTGGCATCCCTCCGACCGGCTGTTCGCGCCCATGTACACGCCCGGCGTCTCCGGCGGCTCGTGCGGCGAACTGATCGGTGTCCTGTCCGTGGACCGGCCGCGCAACGGCCGAAGGCCCGGCGCGTGGGGACGCGAAGCGCTCCAGATGTACGCCTTCCAGGCCGCCATCGCGATCAGCAACGCGCGTCTACGTGCGAATATGCAACGCGCACTTGTCAGACTCGAACGCGAGCAACAGGCCCTGCGCGCAAGCGAGGAGAGCTTCCGGCAGGCCTTCGAGTACGCCCCCTCCGGCATGGCGATAGCCGAGATGGGCGGCGAACAGCACGGCCGAATACTCCGCAGCAACGACGCCCTGTGCCGCCTCCTGGGCCGCCCCGCCTCCGCGATGCGCCGCTACTCCTTCTCGGACCTCGTCCACCCCGAGGACATAGGCACCCTGCTGAGAACCTCGGCGGAGGGCGGACGCGCGGAACTCCGCCTCGGCCGCCGGGACGGCACCTACGTCTGGGTCTCGCTCCGCAACTCCGTCGTCGCCGACGCCGCCGACGGACCGCGCTTCCTCCTCTCCCACGTCGAGGACATAGAGGACCGCAAGCGCCGCGAGCTGCAGCTCGCCCACCGCGCCGCGCACGACGCGCTGACCGGCCTGCCGAACTCGGCCGAGCTGCGCACCCGCCTCTCCGCCCGCCTCTGCCAGCGCCCGCAGTCCGCGTTCCCCGGCGAGGTCGAGTCCCTCGACGCCGCGTACGGACACCCGGCCGCCTACGACGCGAACGGCCACGGCTTCGACTTCCGCCCCGGCGCCGACCTCCTCGACGCCTACGACCACCACGTCCACACCATCGCCCCCGAGGGCGAGCGCGACGACGGCACCAAGGGGCTCGCGGTCCTCTTCTGCGACCTCGACGGCTTCAAGTCGATCAACGACCGGTTCGGGCACAACGCCGGCGACGCGGTCCTCATCGAGGTCGCCCGGCGGCTCGGCCGGGCGGTGCGCGACGGCGACACGGTGGCCCGGCTCGGCGGCGACGAGTTCGTCGTCCTCGCCGACGGCCTCGGCAAGGCCGACGCCGCCGACCTCGCCGTACGCCTGCGGAACGAGATCATCCAGCCCATCCGGGTCGACGGACGGGCCATGCGGGTCGGGGCCAGCTTCGGCATCGGGTGGGCCCACTGCGGCATGACGGCGGACGAGGTGTTGAAGTCCGCCGACGAACGGATGTACATCGAGAAACGATCTCGTCCCAAACAGCACAGACGCGCGGGATGATCTCCAGGTGGGCCGCCCGATGCGGCCTGAGTCACCCGTTTGGACCACGCGGAGCGGGTAGGCTCGCAGTTCTCCAGACGTATCGATGACGCATCTGAAGCTGACGTACCTGCACCCGCACCTGTTGAGGAGTACCTAGGGATGACGCCCGGCAACAACGGCGCGAGCACGCCCGAGGACGACGACCCGTTCGGCTACCTGTACGCCGACGGCCAGGCCAACGGCGCCCAGCCGCCGTCCGGCGGCGGTGGCTACGGCTACCCGGGTTCCGTCAACCGGGTGCGCGCGGTCGGCGAGCGCCAGTACGGCGGCCAGCCCGCCG
>NZ_JAWOAI010000319.1:0-11664 GCF_033194735.1 Streptomyces sp. W16 | reverse complement strand
TGCGCCAACTCGGCCTCGAATCCGCCTTCGAGGTCCAGCGCCCCGCAGACCTCCGCCAGCAGGACGAGCGCGGGCACCGCCCAGCCCGACGGCGGGAACCGGTCGACGTCGGCGACGCAGCCGAGGAACAGGTCCGCCCCCTCGGCGTGCTGCCCGGTCTCGCACAGGGCGAGGGCCATCCCGGCCCGCCAGACGGGGAAGAAGGCGTGGCGCTCGACGTCGCCGGCCAGGTCGGAGGTGAACAGCTCGGCCAGTCGGCCCTGTTGGCGCAGCAGCCAGTAGGCCTGGCCGAGCCGGGTCTGTGTCAGGTTGTCCGCCGGTACGGCGTAGTCGGCGCGGAGGAGTTCGATGAACTTCAGGGACTCCACGAAGATCCACTCGGCGGCGGCGTCGAACCGGCCGTGCCACAGGTCGAGCAGGGCGTCGAGGGTGTGGCGCTGCCAGAGGGCCAGGGCGCTGTGGGTGTCCGCCGCGTGCTTGCGGTACTGGTTGGCGGTGGCCAGGGCGCTGAAGATCCTGCCGTTGCGCAACTGGTCGATGGCGACGGCCATGAGCGCCTCACCGCGGAAGTACGCCGAGTCGTGCCGGGCCGCGGCCTCGCGCAGTCGCTCGGAGAGGTCCAGCGACTCGGGAGCGCTCATGAAGTCGTAGCGTGCCCAGCGGCATTCGGTGAGGACCTCGCAGCGCACCTCGTCGTCGCCGTCCTCGGGTAATCGGCGCAGCGTGTCCTCGGCGAGCCGGGCGCCCTCGGCGGGACCGGCGAGCCCCGCCGCGGTGTCCTGACTGACCGCCAGGGCCATCTTCTTCGCCAGATGGGCTTCGAGCCGCAGCCGCAGCCCCGCGGCCTCGGGGCCGCCGTCGCCCTCCAGCGCGGCCAGGCATCCCTTGATCGACTGGAGTAGCTCACGGTCGACCTGCCCGGGATCGGACCAGCGGCGGGCCAGCCTGATCACGGCCTCGGCCTGCGCCCGCGGGTCCCCGGCGGCGCCGCGATAGGCGGCCGTGTAGTGCCGTTCGGCCTCCCGCATCTCGCCCGCGGCATGGCTGAGATCACCGCGCCGTAACAGCCGCAGGAACTCGGCCCGTTCCTGTCCCGGGGCCGAACGCCCGTCCTTCCCCGGTGACTTGACCAGCCGGACGGTCTCCCCGCGAACGGCCCTCGGCATCGCGTCGGAGCCGGGTGGCGGCGCCAGACCGGCCAACGCCCCCTTGGCGCCCAGCACTTCGTCGCACAGCTGGGCCAACTCCAGGGACGCCCTGCGGCGTCCGTTCTCGACGCGGCTGAGGAAGCTACGGCTGCAGTACACCTTGCCGGCCAGCTCGCTCAGTGACATACCGGCCGCGATGCGGCGCCGGCGTAACTCCGCGCCGAATCCGTCGTACTCGATGGCCATCCCCCCAACAACACGCCGGCCTACCGGTGTTGCCAAATAACCGCTGGCAACACCCGACCCCTGCGGACCGGCACGATTACCGACGAAGCTGTCTGTGCCGGGAGCCTACCGGGCACAGGGGCGTGCCCATTGGCGGAACAGGAGCACTGGTCATGCCTTCGAGCGAACCTGTGGCGTCGACGGGGGTCGATATGCCGGAGGCACTCGACGGCAGCACACTCACCACGAGCTCCGCCCGGGCACCGAAGAGCTGAATGACGACGGGGAATGGGGGGTCCACGGTCCGGGGCGCGCGGGGGGCGCTCCGGACCCCGGATCCCGACGCCTCCTCAAGGGCCGAGCCGGTCGGTCAGAATCCGGCCGCGCGTGCCGCCGCGTACAACTCGGCGGAGAGGTCCTTCAGTTCCTGTGCGTCCCGTGCGGCCCAGGAGAGGTCGACGAGGAATTCGTCGAGGCCGATGCCGTCGTAGGCCATTAGGTCGGTGACGATCTGCTCGATGTCGCCCTGGAAGGGGCGGCGGTCCGGTCCTTCGTGCCGCTTGGCGGTGTAATCCGGGTTGACTCGTACGACGGTCCGCAGCGGGCGGGTGCGGCCGCGTTCGGCGGCGAGGTCCTGCAACTGGCGTCGGCTCTCGGCGACTTGCTCGGGGCCGTCGGCGTACGGGAGCCAGCCGTCGGCGTGGTCGACGAGCCGGCGCATGGCGCGTGGGGAGTTGGCCGGCACCAGGATCGGGATCGGGCGGGCGGGTTTCGGTCCGACCACGGCGGAGGCGATCCTGGTGATCCGGCCGCCCTCGTAGACCACCGGGTCGGGTCCCCATACCGCCCGGCACACCTCGAAGATCTCGTCCATGACCTTGCCGCGTTCGGCGAAGGGGCGTACTGCGGCGGCGGCGTACTCGTCGAGGGACCAGCCGCTGCCGAGGCCGGCGACCACCCGGCCGCCGCTCGCCGCGTCCAACGTGGCCAGGGACTTGGCCAGTTGGAAGGGGATGTGCAGCGGGGCGACGAGAACGGCGGTGCCCAGCTCGGCCCGCTCGGTGGCCGCCGCCGCGAGGGTCAGGGTGACCAGTGGTTCGGCCACGCTCCGGTAGGCGTCGGGCCAGGGCAGGCCGGGGACGCCGTACAGCGGCTGGGTCTGGGGGTCGGGGAACAGGGCGCGTTCGTACACCCAGAGGCTGTCGTATCCGATGGCCTCGGCGGCGCGTGCCACGTCGGGCACGTCCTTGCCGAGGTCGTACTGGCGATTCTGCGGGAGGCCGATTCCGAGCCGGGTCGTCATGCCGATGCGTTCCTCTGTGGTCTGTGGTCGGTTGCGCGATCGAGTCGGTGGTGGGGGTGAAGTGGCCGCTCGTCAGCGGCCGGAGAGCAGGCGCAGCATGGTGGTGTACTCGCCGCGGGCCTCGGCGAACCGCACCGGTTCGACCGCCTTGACGAGGATCTCGTCGGGCTGTTCGCCGGCGCCGAGGATGCTCATGACCTCGTCGAGGAAGGCGTCGAGAGGCATCGCGGTTTCCGAGTCCTCCTGGCCCATCAGTGCGGTGCGCACCGCCGGGGGCACCAGTTCCAGGACCTCGACGCGGGTGTCCGCCAGCTGGACGCGCAGGCTCTCGGTGAAGGAGTGGACGGCGGCCTTGGTGGCGTTGTACGTCGGGGCGATCGGCAGCGGGACGAAGGCCAGCCCGGAGGACACGGTCATGATCGTCGCCCGTGGCCGGGTGGCGAGGTGTTCGGTCAGGGCGGCCACGAGGCGGATGGTGCCCAGGAGGTTGGTGGCGACCGTCGCTTCCACCACGGCGAGGAAATCGGCGTGGTGGAGGTCCTCCGGCAGCATCATGCCGGCCATCGTCACCAGGACATTGAGGTCGGGAAATCGTTGGAGCAGTTGTGCGGTGGCGTCCTGGACCGCGGCCGGGTCGGTGACGTCGAGCACGACGGACTCGATGCCGGGGTGCTGCGAGACGATCTGTTTCAGTCTGTCCTCGCGGCGCCCGGAGACGATGACCCGGTTGCCTGCCGCGTGCAGCCGCAGCGCCAGTCCGAGGCCGATGCCGGAGGTCGCTCCGGCGACGAAGACGGTGTTGCCTGTGGCGTTCAAGGGGTTCCCCACCTGAAGAAGGACACTTGGACCGGGACGGGCCACGGCGGGTGACGCGGGGCCGTAGGCCGACAGGGCCTGGGCCGGGCATCACCCGCCGGGGAGTGGCTCAGTGGTTGTTGACGGCCGAGGCCCAGTCGAAGTTCACGCCCATGTCGGAGTACATCTTGGAGTAGCCGACGAAGCAGTCGAACTTCTGGACCTTGCCGTTCTTCAGGTACCAGAAGTCGGCGGTGGGCGCGTCGACCTTCTGGCCCTTCCCCTTGACGACGCCGCCCGTCGGCGCCTGGAGCTGTCCGTCGAACGTGCCCTGGATCGACAGCTCGATGCTGATCGTGTCGCCGTTCACGGTGATCCGCTTGAGGTCGCGGTGAACGTTGGAGAAGAGGCCCTTCATGTAGGGCAGGACGCTGCCGAGCGCCTTACCCCGGTAGGCGACGCCGGGGACCATGTCGTTGAAGACGCCGTCCTTGGTGAAGCTGTTGACGAAGGTCGGGACGTCGATGTGGCTGCCCTCTGCCACGTAGTAGTCGCGCAGGACGACCGCGAGGTTGGCCTTCTCGTGCTTGGTCAGGTGGCGGTCGGTCAGCGGCAGCTTCGCCAGTTGACGTGCGGTCAGGGTCGGGGCGGCGGTGGCGCTGTGGGCGGTCGCCTTGTCGTGGGCGGGGGTTGCGGCCTGTGACGGCATGGCGGCGATGGAAAGACCACCCAGAACAGCTACCGCGGTCGCGGCGGTGATCGACTTCCGGCTGAGCAGCTTCATGGCGTGTTCCTTCATGTTTGTTCTCGGGATCAGACAGAGACCGCAGCGGTCCCTGTCGCGCTCTTAGTAAATCAAGCGATGGCTTGACTTTATGGAGGGCACCGCAAGCTGTCAAGCCGCTGTTTGAATTGTGTGGTCCCACAGTCCCGCGCAGTCCCCCACGGCCCCGACCTCGCCCTCGGCCCGCGAGGCCGGCCGACCCCTTGACAATGCAGTCAAACAAATGATTGAGTACATGGCGTGATAAGGGTGAAAAAGACGGACCTGCGCCGGGAGGCCGGCCAGCGCACACGGGACGGCCTGCAGTCGGCCGCCCTGGAGTTGCTCGCACAACGGGGCCAGGAGGGCGTGACACTCCGCGAGATCACGGATCGAGCCGGGGCCAACGTCGCAGCGGTGAGCTACCACTTCGGGTCGCTGAAGGCACTGTGCGACGCGGCGATCGAGCACGCGCTGGAACAGTATCTGGACGCCCAGATGGCGGCGATCGACTCCCTCGGCCCCGACGCGACACTTGAGGAAGTGGCCGCGGCGTTCGCCGGGCCGATGATGCGCGCATTCGCGGCCGGCGGGCAAGACCTCGCCGTGATGCGGACCGTGGCACGCATCGGCATCGAGCCGCCCCAGGGGTGGGAACGCCTGACCGGCAAGTTCGACAAGAGCCGCCGGGACGTCCTCCGGGTACTGGCGCCGAACATCCCCGGAGTCGACGAGGAGGAGCTGATCTTCCGCACACGCTGCGCGGCCGGCCTGCTGAACTGGCTCGCCCTGGCACCCATCGGCACCGAACTGGCCACCATGCCCGCCGAGCAGCTTGAGCGGCAGCTGGTCCCGGTGGTGACCGGGGCGTTCCGCGGGAGTGCGGGGTAGCGGCGCCTCTGCTACCCCGCGTGTCCGCAGGTGGACGGTTCACTCGGCCCGGTCGGCCGAGCGGGCCGGCGCCCTTCACCGTGCGCGTCGAGCCGTCGGCCAGGTGCAGGGTGAGGGTGCCGGTGCGCAGGGGCGCAACAGGGGTTCAGGTGTCCCGTCAGTCCAGGAGGGCGATGACTCCCTCGACCACGAGTGCCACCAGGGTGATCCCGAAGGGGACGGCCAGGAGGAACTCCAGTATTCCCGTCGCCTCGGTCTCGCGTACGTCCGCCGGTGCGGACGCGTCCGCCTGGCTGCGTCCTTGCTCCAGCGTCGCGATCACCTTCCGGTGACGGCCGAACGACGGCCAGCGGCTGAACGCCTGGACCGGCACCTTTCGGCCGTCGGCCAGGTCGAGGGAGAGCACGCCTGTCCGGGGTTCCCAGTCGATGCCCGTCAGCGCCTGCCAGGGGATCTCGTAGGTGCAGTAGAGGTTACGGACCATCAGGGCGGAGGCGCTCACGGACGCCGACGGCACCAGTTGCACACGCGCGATCCAGAGAATCACGCACAGCAGGCTGATGATCGCCGAGACCTTCAACACGCTCGGCTCGGACAGCGACCGGACGGCCACGACGGACGCGGCCACGTCAGCCGCGACGACGAGGCCGACCAGCGCCTGACGGTCCCGCCAGGGGGCGATCCGTTCCAGAACCATCGTCATTCCTTCATTCTCTTCCGCCTCTCTTGTTCTCCCCGGGGCCGCTCAGGGCGTCCCGGGGAGAACAAGAGGCCGTCGTGTCCGTCTAGCTGAACCAGCCGCTGACGCCTCGCCAGGCACTGCGCGCCCCGCTCGCGACAGCCCGCCCGGCTCTGCCGGCGTTGCTGGCAATGTAAGTGGCACCTTGCACAGCCTCACCGCTCTTGAGTATCGCGAACACCCCACCCGCCATACCTACGGCAGCCGCGGCACAGCCCAGGCTGATCGGGTCGGCCCCGCAGGTGTCGAGCGCAAGGATGAAGCCGATGCCGGCCGCCACGACCCCTACGGCGGCTGCTGCCGGCGTCGGACCCATACACAGCGCCGCTATGCCCAGGGCCCCGCTCGCGATGCTCATCGAGTTCGCGACATCGTCGCTCAGGAACAAGTGGTCGTCGTCCTCCTCTTCTCCTACCGTGATGTTCTGAGATTTGCTCATGCAGTCCTTGGCACTGCCGCTCTGCAAACACGCGTTGAAGAACGAGATCTGCGCCTTGGCCTGGTCCTCGGACGCCGTTCTGATCCATGCCTTGTACTGCGGTTCGGTGAGCCACCGTGTGCCCTGGTAGCCGAGGTCCTTGGTCATCCAGTCGTAGACGATCTTGGGCAGCTTCTTCGTCTTCACCTTGCCGTTGACGATCGAGCCGTCGCCGACCTGGGTGCCCTTGGTGTAGTCCACCGTGCGGGTCTTCGGGTCGTAGCCCACGGCCTGCTGCGTCTTCTTGTCGCAGTACTTCAGGTCGTACTGGCAGGAGTTGGGACGGGAGCCGATCTCGGTGCCGGCCGGGTCGGCGTAGGTGGCGGGGTTCTGGCCGGCGTAGCTGTAGCCGTTCAGGCTCTGTGGGATCTCCGCCTGGAGCACCGGGTCGACGCTGAGGAACTGGCCGATGACCGGGTCGTACTCGCGTGCGCCGAGGTGGGTGAGGCCCGTTCCGCTGTCGGACGTCTGGCCGAGGAAGCCCTTGTCGTCGGGCCAGGTGCCCTTGCCGCCGGTGCGGCTCTCACCGAACACCGTGGTGTAGCGCTTGGTGAGGGTCTGGGTCGCGTCGGCGGTGATGGCCACGCTGTCGGTGCCCTGCTTGTCCCCGGCGAGCCAGCACAGTTGTGCCGAGCCGCTCTGCGTGCTGCGCAGCGCGACCGTGCTCTCGCCGAGGCCGTAGTACCGGTCGGCCCACTTCTTGCCCGCCTTGAGGTGGACCTCCGTGGAGCCGAGGTACAGCACCGTGTCGCCGGCCGCGTCCCGGCGGATCAGCAGGTTTCCGTCCGCTCCGTAGACGTAGTCCGTGGTGCGGGGGGTGCCGCTGGGGTCCTCGGTCACCTTGGCCAGCCGGCCCTCGTCGTCCCAGGCGAGGGACTGCGTGGCGGAGCCGTCGGGCCGCTTGGTGGTGTTGCCTGCCGCGTCGTAACCGTAGGTCGCGGGGGCGCCGGTGCAGGAGGCGGTGGTGGTGGTCAGCAGGGTGTGCGGCTGGGTGGAGCCGCCCTTGTAGCAGTAGTTGAGCGTGGTGTCGGTGCCGTCGGTGCGGTGCTCCTTCTCGGTCGCGCGCTGTCCGCCGTCGGTGTACGTGTAGCTCGTCCAGTACGGGGCCGGGCCGGCCAGGGCCGAGGCGCTGGGCGTGGCGGAGCAGTCACCGGCGGCGGGTGTCCAGACGTCGGTGACGCGCTGGTAGCCGTCGTAGCCGAGGCACTGGGTGTCGGCCGCGCCGGTGCCGCCGAGGGTGGTGGTGTCGGAGATCTTGGTGACGTTGCCGGCTGTGTCGTAGGAGTAGAAGAGGTTCAGCGCGTCGTAGGCGTGGGCCTGGCCGCGTGCCTCGGTGCGCAGCAGGCGTCCGGTGCCGTCCTGGTAGTCGTGGACGATGTCGACCTTCATGACCCCGGTGGCCTCCGAGACACCGAGGCGCTGGGTGGAGACCTGGGAGAGGTCGGTGTAGGTGGTGCCCAGCACGATGCCCTGTCCGCCGGCGCTGAGGGTGGTGGCGAGCCCCCGGTCGCTGTAGCCGTACTCGACCTTCTCCGCGGCGAGGCCGCCGACCGCCGGTTCGTCGGTGTACTGCAGGGTGCCGTCGATGTTGTAGTAGCTGGAGAAGTCGAGCGTGTTGGAGGGCAGCGCCCCGGAGGAGACCAGGGAGTCGCCCGCGGGCAGCGTCAGCCGGGTGCCGGTGGCGTGGTACTGCTTGTCGTACGCGGTGACGCTCTGGGTGTACGCGGACCCGGTGGTGGTGGCGCCGCCCACGTACCGGGTGGCGGACGCCGCCTGGCCCTTGCCGCCGGTGACCGTGTCGTACTCGGAGTGGGTCAGCTTGTTGGCGTCCGTCTTCTGCGCGGTGAGCACCGTGGCGCTGGTGAGGTCCGCGTTCACGGCGGACTTCCAGGTGTCGGTGACCCGGCCGAGCACGTCGTAGGCGGAGACCACGGCGTGGCCGGTGGCGTCCTTCGTCCAGGACACCTGGTCGAGGGCCGTGTAGCCGGTGGCGGTGGTGCCCTTGTCCGGGTCGCTCGCGGTGATCTGACGGCCGTACAGGTCGTAGGTGTACGACCAGGCGGCGCCGTCCGGGCCGGTGATCGTCTTGTTCTTTCCGTCGGGTGTGAACGTGAACCGGGTGCCGGTGTGGGCCGCCCCGGTGGTGCCGCCGAACTCGGTGTCGGTGGGTGTGGTGCCCGCGTACTGGCGCTCCTCGACCGTGCGTCCCAGGGCGTCGGTGATGGTGCGCTTGGCGGAGCCGCCGGGGATGCCCGTCGTGCTGGTGGAGTCACCCGTGTAGCTGTTGGTGGTCTGCCACTGCTGTACGCCGCCGGTCAGGAACGTGGTGGTGACGGGCCGGCCGGCCGCGTCGTAGCCGGTCTTCGTCAGGCGGGGCGCCTCGCCGTACTCGGCCTGCGTGTACGTCCCCGACGGCGCGGCGGAGTCGTAGACGTCCGCGTAGTTCTCGTCGGCCAGTCCCCGGCTGTCGTAGCGGATGTCGGTGAGGATGCGTCCGCCGGTGGCGCCCGGTGTCTGGGTCTGGATGGTGCGGAGCATCGAGTCGTAGATCTTGTAGCTGGTGGTGTAGGTGTCGCCGTCCGCCTTCAGCGTGCCGGTCGTCGTCCAGGACGGGGCGTCGTTGGTGACGGAGTAGCGGAAGAGGTAACTGGCCTTCTGCCCGCCCGAGTTGCTGCGGTTGGGCAGCCACACGGAGGTGGTACGGCCCAGCGCGTCGTACGCCGACTCGGTGAGGTTGTTGTTGGCGTCGTAGGTCTTGGTCGTCAGGCCGCGCGTCGGGTCGAAGAAGATGTACGTCTTCTGCGACTTGGCGTTGGTGGTCTGGGTGCGGGTCAGCGGTCCGGTCGCCGTGGGCGTGTAGACGACGGTGGTGGGGTTGCCGCCCGCGTCGGTGGTGGTCAGGGAGCGGCCGAGGGTGTCGTAGGTGGTGCGGCCGGTGGTCTGCCAGGACGCCGGGTTGCGCTCACCGCCGGTCGCGGTCGCGGGGTAGCCGCTGGGGCGGCCGGTCCAGGTCGCCTCGCCCTTGGTGGGTGTCTGGGCGGCGCTCCACACGGTGGTGGTGGCGTTGTCGTAGAAGGTGGCCGAGTCGGACAGGACGTCGCCGGCGGTGGCCGCGGTGGCCGGCAGCGACAGGGCGGTCTCCGCGACGGAGCAGGCCCGGCCCACGACCCGGGTCCGGGAGACCAGGGAGTTGATGCCCAGGCTGTCGTTGCGGGCGTACCAGGTGCGGGTGCAGGTCTCGTCGCCCGACTTCGCGGTGTCACCGGTGTCGTCGACCTTGGACACCATGCCGTAGTCGTCGTAGGTGCTGGCGGTGGAGCGGCTGCGCCAGGTGCCGGAGGCCGTCAGGTACGTGGACGTGGTCGACTTGTCGATGCCGACGTAGTAACTCTCGGTGTCGGCGTACGACTTGTGCTGGGTGGCGGTCCGCTTCGACCAGGGGTCGCTGACGGCCACGGTGATCGGCGTGGTGCCGCTGTAGGTGATCTGCTGGCGCAGGAGTCCCGCGAACTGGTCGCTGTCCTTCTGGGCCGGCACGCTCAGGGCGGACACGGGGATGCCGGAGACGCTCACCGAGCGCCGGGCGTCCGGGTCGAGGGTGCCGCCGCTGCCCAGGAGCCGGTCGCCGTCCATGCCCTGGAGGTAGACCGAGGTCACCTTGGAGAGGTTGCCGCCGTTGCCCCTGGTGGAGGTGACGGTGCCGTAGCCGCGCCAGATCGACCAGGTCCGTTCGTCGGCCGGGGCCAGCGGTGAGTCGTTGTAGTGCCAGGCCGGGTCGGCGTAGGTGTAGCTGTTGACCACGTTCTCGTTGTGGCCGGCCGGGTCGCTGGTGACGACGGCGAGCACCCGGTACTTGTGGAACCAGTCGACCGAGGCTTCCGTGGCTCCGTTGATGTGCCAGTACTGGGGGTAGCAGGATTTGGCGTTGTCGTCCTGGTCGGCCGGCATGTTGCTGCCGCGGACGCACTCCTGGCCGGAGAACGTCACGTCGGTGATCGCGCCCGTCTCCGAAGTGACCGTGCGGATACGGGGCTTGGACAGCGGCAGGATGTCGTCCGTCGTCGCGTCGACACGGTTGGGCCGCATGTTGTAGGTGAAGGTGATCGGGGGCAGGGCGAGGTCGGTCCCGGCCTTTCCGGTGCGCACGATGCTCTTGAGCGTCAGCGTCTGGTCCGAGGTGTCACCGATGTCCCCGCCGTCGAGGTACTGCTGGGTCAGCGCCCAGGAGTCGACGGCGGTGAAGCCACTGGTCTCCGCCGACCAGACGAAGGTGTTGATGCCGCTGAGCCGCTTGCGGGTGAAGAACGCCGGACTGGTCGCGTGGCAGTCGGCGCCGGAGGCGCAGATCGCGTCGAAGGGGACGTCGGGCCAGTTGTCCGAGGTGGAGTCCTTCAGCTCCGAGCAGTCCGCCGCCGTGCAGCGCTCCAGATACGTGAACTCGACCTTCGCGGAGGCGACCCCGGAGAACAGGGCGTCGGCCCGCTGTCCGTAGAGGATCTTGCTGAGGTAGCCGCCGCGGTCGTAGGACGCGGTCGCGGTGCTCGCGCCGTTCTTGCCGTAGTGGTTGGACTCCTTGGTGTACCAGTACGACATGGCGTTGTCGTGCGTGTCCTCGACGTAGTCGAGGTTCCAGCGCCAGGCCTGGGTGACGGCGCGGCCCGCGAAGGCGCTGCCCTGGTCGTAGCCGGGCTCGCCCGAGTCGTCGCCGAAGACCGGGGTGGTCCATACCGAGTTGGTGCGCTCGGTGCCGGCGCCCGTCAGTTTGTTCAGGCCGAACACGTAGCGGATGCCGTCGCCGGTGGTGACGGTCCAGTACTCGCCGTTGTTGTCGTCGTTGTCGGCGCCGGTCGACAGGGTGACCGTGGAGGCGTCGTCGTTCTTGAGCCGCCACGCGCCGGTCGTGTCGTCCTTGACCAGCTCGGTGGCCTTGCCGTTGAGCACCAGGCTGGCGTTGTCGTACTTCCAGCACAGGTCGTTCTTGTCGGTCTGGCCGTCCTCGTCGCAGGACCCGTAGGAACGCTCGACATAGGAGTTCGCGGACAGGTCGAAGCCCTCACCGGCCTGGCTGGTCTGGTTGTTGGTGGCGGCCGTCTGTCCGTCCACGGTGGCCGAGCTGTAGCTCAGGGTCAGCGGCGGAGCGGCTCCCGGAGCCGGCGGGACGGCCATCGGATACGACCAGCTGAACGCGCCCGAGGAAGCGCCCGCCTCCCAGGTCGCCGACGGGGACAGCGTGGACGCCTCGAAGGTGCCCGTGCCGGAGGCGGATTCGCCGGACGCGGTCGCGGCCAGGGCCAGCACGGTCGGCGCCGCGCTCGCCAGGGC
>NZ_JAWOAI010000318.1:0-11690 GCF_033194735.1 Streptomyces sp. W16 | reverse complement strand
CGAGATGGGGCTGGAGGACGCGGCGTCGGCGGCCCGGCTGAAGGTGTCGGCGGCGCTGCTGCCGTCCCTGTCGGACGCCTCGCGGGCGGCGGCGCAGCGGTTCCATCTGGACGCGCCGGGCTGGTTCACGGAGCCGAAGACCCCGGAGCTGCTGCCGGCCGTCGCGGACGCGGTGTGGGACGACCGGCGGGTGGTGGCGCGGTACCGGCGCGGGGACTCCGATGTCGAACGGGAGCTGGAGCCGTACGGGCTCGTGCTGAAGGCGGGCGTCTGGTACCTGTGTGCGCGGGTGGCCGACGGTGATTCCTTCCGGGTGTACCGGATCGACCGGTTCACGGCGGTCGATCCGGCGTCCGACGAGCGTTTCGCGCGGAAGGCGGACTTCGATCTTCCGGCGTTCTGGGAGGACCGGGCGGAGCAGTTCGCGCGGTCGATCCTGCGGGCGGAGGTGGTGGTACGGGTGTCCCCCGACGGCGCGCGAAGACTGCCGTACGCCGTCGATCCCACCACGGCGAGGGAGGCGCTGGAGCTCGCGGGCGCACCGGACGGCGACGGGGACGGGTGGGTGACTGTGACCCTCCCGGTGGAGTCCGAGGAGGTGGCCCACGGTCAGCTCGCGGGTCTCGGTCCGGAGGTGGAGGTGCTGGCTCCGGCGAGTCTGCGGGCGCGGTTCGTGAGCGACGCGGTGCGGCTGGCGGCGCTGTACCGCCCATAACGATCTGCCCCACTCCAGGTGACAATCCGCCGTACTCCACGTGCGCACCACCCGTCCAGGACCGATGCTTGACCCGTGATGGACGAGACGGAGTTCTGGGAGCTGGTGGACGCCACCCGCGAGGCCGCCGAGGGCGACCCCGAGGAGCAGGCGGACCTGCTCGTGGACCGGCTGCTCCTGCTGGATCCGGAGCTGGTGCTGGACTTCGCCCGTCATTTCGAGGCCCGCTACAACCGCGCCTACACCTGGGACCTGTGGGGTGCCGCGTGGGTGCTGCTGGGCGGGGCGAGCGACGACGCGTTCGACTTCTTCCGGTGCTGGCTGATCGGCCAGGGCCGCGAGGTCTACGAGGGTGCCGTGCACGACGCCGACTCGCTGGCCGACCTCATCGACGACTTCGACGAGGAGATCGACGGCGACGGGGAGGAGCTGGGTTACGCGGCCGACGAGGCGTACGAACAGCTCACCGGCACGGTCGCCCCCGACCTGGGGATTCCGCCCGCGCCCGCCGAGCCCCTCGGGGCGCCGCTCGACCTGGAGAACGAGGCCGTGCTGGCGGAACGGTTCCCGAAGCTGCGGCAGAGGTTCCGGCAGGAGTAACAGGGGTACGGCGACAGGTGCCCCGTCCGCCGAAAGACCAGACTCCCGTGAGGTCACCGTGGCTCGAATACCGTACCCGGAGCGTTCCGCCGACGCCGTCGACAAGCTCCCCACTCCACTGAACGCGTTCCGCATGCTGTCCCACGCCCCGGAGCTGACCGGTCCGGCGATCGACCTGGGGATGGCCGTGCTCGGATCGTCGTTGCCGGTGCGGTTGCGCGAGCTGGTGATCGTGACGGTGGCGGCGCGTACGGACTGCGCGTACGGGGTCGTGCAGCACCGCCCGATAGCGCTGCACGCGGGGGTGACGGCCGATCAGCTGGACGCGGTCGTCGAACTCCGGTCGGCGGAAGGCCAGTTCGACGCGGTCGAGTCGGCCGTGCTGACCGCGGCCGAAGAGCTGATGGACCGACACACGCTCACCGACGGCACGTTGGGCTCGCTGCGCGAGCACTTCACGGACCGTCAGGTGGTCGAGCTGATCACGACGGTCGGGTACTACACGATGCTCGCCGGCCTCCTGAACGGCCTGGACGTGGACATCGATCCGGTGGGCGAGGAGTACTGGGAACTGGGCCGTGGTTAACAGCGCGGCAGTGGATTGGTCTCCTCGATGACGTCGCTGTCCTTCACGAAGCCCCAGCCGCCGTGGGCGAGGTGAGGAGTGTCGGCGAGTGTGTAGATCCAGCGGTTGGGGTGGGGACCGCCGCCGCCGGTCGGATCACCCTCGTACCGGCACTTGAACCAGTTGACATCGGAGTTGAGGTAGCCGACGGTCTGCCCGGCCCACTGAACCCGGATCCCCGGCTTGTTCTGGCACCACCAGTGGTTGGTGAGGGCGTCGACCACGCAGTCGGTGGCAAGTGGGCGGGCGGCTACGGCTTTCTCGGCGGGCTGCGCGACGGCGGCACTCGTCAAGGTGCTGACGAGGACGAACGCGCAGGCCGCGGAGCCTGCGAGTCGAACGGCGCGGGGTGAGGCCTTGGTCATGAGTACATCCCGGAGGTCGGTGACGCGGAGTGCCCCCAACCTCACAGACCCGAGCGCGACGTGCCATCAGTTGGACCAGCGTCGAAAGGCTTGACCGCGGGGACTACTGGACGGCGGACCGGCGGCGGGTCGAGTCCGTCGGGATGTAGGCCTGCGTCTGGTCGGCCCGTACCGCGTGGTGCATCGGGGCCGCGTTGGCCTGGTCGAGCGCGGAGGCCGTGACGGCGGCCGGGCCGAGGATCACGGTCACGACCGCGCAGACCACCGCCCAGGGGCCGTGGGCGGACTTGGCCCAACCGGCCGACTTCTCCGTGGTGTTGGTGTGACTGCTGTTCATTTTCCCCACCTCCAGTCAGTGCGTGTGCATGACGATAGGGAGCTTGCCTCGGGGGACTCGGTGAGTTGCCTGCGAGAAACCTGTGAGCGCCGGTCGGGGCCATGACCGCGTCCATATGCGGGTCGATATCCAGACCACCGACGAGCCGCTCTACCGCGCGTTCTTCACCGAGCTGGCCCACCTGTCCGACCGCCCGATCGCCTCATGACAAACCCCTGACAACGCGGCCCGCACCAGGGCGATCCCGTTAAACGACACGGGGGTTGGCTCCGCAGGTGCGGGGACCAGTCCCGCGCAGCGGCGGCAGATGCCGGTGTGGACACCTCGCGGCAACGGGTCACGGCACTCGCCGCACTCGGCCAAGGCCTCAACTCGCTTGCGTGGAGCCGTAATTGCCGGAGTCCGGGCTTCCAGGCGGTACGACACGAGGGCGGCCGGGGAACGGACCGGGTAGGGCAGGTCGGCGGTGAGGGCCTGACGCAGGTCGGCCTCCGTCGCCCCGCTCTCCAGCCAGCGGGCCGCGAGGGGAGCCAGCCGCTCGACCTCTCCGGCACCGAGGCGCAGGGCGGGGGTGCGGTCGCCGAGGCGGGCCAGGAAGTTCGCGGCGCCGCTCTCCAACTCGCCTGACGGCGCGGGCTGGTTGGGGGTGTTTTCCTCGGTGTTCTCGCCCAAGGGGTATGCGCCGACGGCCTGGCCCGTCCCACCCCCGACCGGCGGGTCCTGGTCACTCGGACCGAACGCTGCGGCGATCTCGTCCGGTGCGGTCAACGCCACGTTGGACACGAGGACTTGGGTGGACCACTGGCCGGTCTCGGGGTCCTGGCTGCGCCGGGTGTGGAGGTAGCCCTCTTCCTCCAGTTGCCGCCGGGCCTTGCGAACGGCTAGGCGGCCTTCCGGCATCTTCTCACCGAGGGACTGCACGGTCTCCCTCGATCCCTCGGGGAGGGAGAGTGCCCACTGAAGGAGTCGTACGGCGGTCCCGTTGAGGCGGGGATGCCGGATGATCTCGTTCGGGGTCTGAGAGAAGAAGCGGGCAGGCGGGATAGCATGCTGCAGCATCGCGGTGGACTCCAGATTCCACTCGTCGGTGTAGGCCCTCAGATTGGTGTTGGCGCACCGCTGAGGGCCGCTCCGTGTTAGCGCACGGAGTGTGAGGACGTGACTACTTTAGCGCCGACTGTGCGGCCAAGTTTACGAAACTCTTCCATTCGTCCAGCGAAAACGTCCCTTGCCGGACTCCGCCAGAGGGGACCCTCTCCGCGAAAGTGTGACACTTTGACGCAGAGTGTCACACTTCTGCGCACCACCGCCTGGGGCCGGGCGTCTCCGCGCACCGCCCACCTTCGAAGAGCCGCTTTGCAAGCAGTTGCGGCATGGTCCGCATGAGTCATTTCCCGGTGGCGAAGCCCACGAATGCCGCCCACTCGTCCGACGAAAACGCCAGCGTGGGACCGGACTTGGCTTTCGAGTCACGGATGTGGACCGTGGGTTGGGCTGGTTCCAGGGCTACTTCGAGGCAATCGCCGCCCTGGCTGCCGCTGTGCGAGGACTTCCGCCACTCCAGCGCGGCTTCAAGGCACTCGCCGCCCTCCGCGCCGCTGTACGTCGACTTCCGCCATTCCAGGGCGACTTCAAGGCATTGCCCGCCGGCATCCCCGCTGTAGCTGGACTTGAACCACGTCAGATCTGCGGTGCTCATAGTTCGCCCACCAACCCCTCGATCAGCTTCGCCGACTCCCCCGGCGGGAGCGCCTGAGACCGGATCATGCCAAACCGCTGGAACATCGCGCTGACTTCTTCGCGATCTTCGATCACCAGACCCCCAGCCTGACCTTCAACGTAACCGACCCATTCCCGCTTGGGAGTCTCCAGCAGCGTCCACGCACCGTTGAAACCGGCATGCGCCTCAACGTCCGTCGGCATCACCTGAATCGAAATGTTCCGCTTCTCGCCGAGTTCCAGCAACCGCTCCAACTGCCCCTTGAGAACCGCCCGTCCACCGACCGGCCGCCTCAACACCCACTCCTCGATGACCATCGCCAGCGACACGGGCGGCACACGCGTGAGGATTGCCTGCCGCGCCAGTCGGGATCGCACCCGGTGCTCGATCTCCTCGTCGTCCAACATCGGGACACGCGCACCGAGTACGGCCCGGGCATACTCCTCGGTCTGCACCAACCCCATGATCACGTGGGTGTCGTAGGACCACAGGCTGACCGCCTCCGCTTCCCTCTCCACGTAGTCGTCGAACCACGACGGATACCTCCGCCGCTCCAGATGCTCCGCCGCCGCATCGATCGCCACCTGCGCATGCAGGAACTCCCCCGCCCGCGCGATGAACTGCGGGCTCGGCATCCGCTCGCCCCGCTCCACCATCGCCACCTGCGACGCCGAGTACCCCACATGCGCCCCGAACTGCTCCCGCGTACTCCCCTGAGCCTCCCGCAGCGCACGCGACACCGCCCCGAACATCTTCATGCTCGACGAGCCCTCAGCACCGTCCTGCACAGCGAACCCCCTTGCCCGCACACTCCCTTGTGTGCCACCGAAAGTCCTGTTCAGGCTAGCCACATATCACCCACCGTGAGGGCATGCACACGCAATCGCCCCCCGAAGTGGTCCTCCAACTCCTCGCGGAACCAGAGGGGTTCGCCGCCGTACGCCAAACCGTCCGCGAGCAGCTCACCGCCTGGGGGTACCCCGAACTCGCAGACGCCGCAACGCTCTGCGTGACGGAGATGCTCGCCAACGTCCACCGCCACGTGGAATCCCCGGAGTGCGAACTACACCTCCGTACCCTCCCGGAAGGCGGCGTTCGCGTGGCCGTCGCCGATCGTTCGCCCGAACTGCCCGTCTGGTACACCGAACCCGACTGGGATACGGAAAGCGGACGGGGCGTCTTCCTGATCGCGTCCGTGGCGAGCCAGTGGGGTGTCACGCCCAGACAGGGCCGACGCGGCAAGCAGGTGTGGGCGGAGTTCACAGCAGTGAAGTCTTGACCCGCATGGTGAACCCCGGCTTACGGTGGCCGCCGCCGAACAGGAGCGTCGTGCCCATGACCAGCCCGTACGTGAAGGGGATCACCCGCGAGGAACACCTCGACCATCTCCGCCTGCACCCCGACGCGAGCCATCTCCAGATCCCCGAGTGGGCGGACGTGAAGCCCGACTGGACGGCGGAGAGCGTCGGTTGGTTCGAGGGGGAGGCGTTGGTCGCCGTCGCGCTCGTCCTCTACCGAGCGTTTCCCGGAACCGGTCGCTTCCTCGCCTACCTCCCCGACGGGCCCGCGATCGACTGGCACAGCCAGCGTCCGGAACGGTACCTGGACCCCCTCATCGCCCACCTGGAGAAGGAGGGCGCGTTCTCGGTCCGCATCGGCCCGCCGCTCGTCGTCCGGCACTGGGACGCGGCCACGGTGGCAGCAGGCGTCGCCGACCCCTCCGTACGGCATCTGCGGGATCTGCCCACGGACGGGATCGACGGGTACGCGCTGGACGCCGCGGAGCGGCTCAAACGGCTCGGGTGGCGGCGGTGCAAGGAGGAGGACGGGAGCGGGTTCGGACTCGGCCAGCCGCGTTACGGGTGTCAAATCCCCCTGGCCGGGCGGTCGGTGAACGAATTGCGCGCCGCGCTCTCCCCCAACTGGCTGCGGTCACTGCAGACGGCTGAAGCCGGCGGGGTCGGGGTCTTCTGGGGTTCGGCCGACGATCTGCCCGCGTTCCACCGTCTGTACCGGGCGACAGCTGAGCGCGACGGCTTCAAGCCCCGCCCCCTGGACTACTTCCGGCGCATGTGGCAGGCGTTGAACGCCGAGGACTCCGACCGAGTGCGGATCTACCTCGCCGAGTACGACGACGAGGTGCTGTCCGCCGCGCTCATGATCAGCGTCGGTCCGCGCGTCTGGCACTCGTACCCCGCGTCCGGCCGTCGAGGGCGTGAACTGCGGCCCAGCAGCCTGCTGTTGTGGCGGATGCTGTGCGAGGCGCTGGACTCGGGCGCGGACACGTACGATCTGCGGTCCATCACCCCGTCCCTCGTCGCCGAGGACCGGCTCTTCGGCCGGCTGCTCTTCAAGACCGGCACGGGTGGGCGGGCCGTGGAATACCTCGGGGAGTGGGAGCGGCCTGTGGGCAGCCAGGGGAAGGTGCTGCAACGGGCGTTGGGGGTCTATCTCGGGCGCAGGTAGGAACTCGCGTCCGCCTTCTCATCCCCCTGCTCATGTCCCTGTCCATGTCTCTGTCCATGTCCTCGCCCGGGTTCCAGCACATACCTGGCCACATCGAGGACGCCCGAGCGGAAGCCCGCCTCGCACCAGGCCAGGTAGAAGCGCCAGGTGCGTTGGAACGTGGTGTCGAAGCCGAGCGTCGTCAGTCGGTCGGCTCCGGCCTCGAAGCGTTGTCTCCAGAGGCGGAGCGTCTGCGCGTAGTGGAAGCGGAAGCGTTCCTCGTCGACGATGTGCAGGGCCTTCTGTCCGGCGACCGCGGCTTCGATGGAGGTGACCGACGGAAGGGCCGAGCCGGGGAAGATGTACTTCTTGATCCAGGAGTTCGAGTCGCGCATCTCCACCATCCGGTCATGACGCATGACCGTGGACTGGAGGATCACCCGGCCGCCGGGAGCCACGAGCCGGTCGAGTGCCGCCAGGAACTCGGGGAGGTACGCGTGTCCGACCGCCTCCATCATCTCGATGCTGAACACGGTGTCGTAGCGGCCCTCGACCTCGCGGTAGTCCCCGAACTGGACGTCGACCCGGCCGGCGAGACTCGCCCGCTCGACCCGCTCGCTGATGTACCGGTACTGCTCCTTCGAAAGGGTGACGGCCCGGACCCCGGCTCCCTTCGCCGCGGCGCGAAGCGCCAGTTCGCCCCAGCCCGCGCCGATGTCGAGGACGGTCCGGCCCGGCCCCACGCCGGCCTGGCGGAGCAGGCGGTCGAGTTTGTAGTCCTGCGCCTGCGTCAACGCGTCCGCGCCGGTGCCCGGTCCCACCGGGAAGACCGCGCTGGAGTAGGTCATCGTGTCGTCGAGGAAGACTTCGAACATCTGGTGGGGCAGGTCGTAGTGACGCGCGACGTTCTGACGGGCGTTCTCCGGGGTGTTGTCATCACTGTCCGGCCGCCGGTCGGTGACCAGCGGGCGCAGTCGCCTCGCGGCACGCGGCACGATCCGGTCGATACCCTCCGCGAAGACCGTGAGCAGCCCGGCGAGGTCGACGCTGTCCCATTCGGCCGCCTGATACGACTCGCCCAGACCGACCAGCCCGGCGGAACCGATGCGCCGGTAGAAGGCATCCGGGTCATGCAGGATCAGCGCAGGGGCTTCGGAAGAGCCCGCACCGAAAACACTGCCGTCGGGATGAACGATCCGCAGTGCCAGCGGCGCCACACTTCTCCGCAGGAAAGCACGTGCCGTCCAGGCGCGCACCCTGGATTCCGGGACCGGGCCGAGATCCCACCATGCAGCATTCCCGTCGGGCACGTCCCCGCTCCTCGCTATATAAAGAAAGAACTAAAGAACACCGACTTGATTATCAAGAGGAGCACGGTCCATGTCCGGTTCACTCGACCAGTCAGCCCAGCGTCTCAAGGCGACCGCGCAGTTCCAGGCACTCGACTACGACGGCAACGGCTATATCGAGCTGTCCGACTATCACCAGGCAGTCGACGGCCTGCTGGCGGAGTTCAGCGTGGACGGTGACGCCCCGGCGGCCCTCGACGTCCGCGAGCAGTACGTCGCGCTCTTCGACCGGCTCCGGGCCCGCGCGGACACCGATCACGACGGCCGGGTCAGCCAGGAGGAGTTTCTCGCCTCGGTGACCGGAAGCGTCGGGCGGTCGGCCGGGCGGGCGATCCGTCCCGTCGCCCATGCCGTCTTCACCGTCTGCGACCAGGACCGGGACGACCACCTGACCACCGAGGAGTTCCACCGCTTCGTCAAGGCCATCGGCGGCGCCGAAAGCCAGGCGGACACCGTCCTGTCGTCCTTCGCGCCTGACGGCCGGATCTCGCGGGACGCGTTCACCGAGTTGCTCACACAGTTCTACGCCGACGGCGATCCGAACAACCCTCTGGTCCATTTCTTCGGCTGAAATCGTCGACATGGCCCCGCCGGTCCCCACCGAACTCCAGATCCGCAAGTTCCGCAAACGCTTCCGGGTCCTGGATTCCGACGGAAACGGCGTCCTCGACGTTTCGGACTACGAAACCGTCGCACAACGCATCCGGCTTCGATTCCACCTCCGCGAAGCATCACCGGAAGCCGATCGCATTACGGCTGTCTACCGCGGACTGTTCGCCAGGATGCACAAATACGGCGACCTGAACAACGACCACGTGATCGACGAGAACGAATTCGTCACGACGACCACGTGGAGTCTTCTCGGCCGCCCGGACGGCTTCGACCGTGCGATCCTGCCGGTCCTCCACTCGATTGGTGAGGTCTGCGGCCTGCGATCCGACACCGTCCTGACGGACCGGCTCTTCGAAGACCTGCTCGCCGCCGAGGGCGTCACACCGCCCGACATCCTGGTCGCGCACGCCCATCTCCTGGACGCGTCGGCCTCGTTCACCTTCGCCGACCTCGTCCAGGCCAACCGGGACTTCTACTGTTCGGCCGACCCCGCCGGCGCCGGCAACTGGCTGCTCGGAGACTTCTGACCGTCGGGTCCGGGTCAGGGCGGGACGGGTAGGGGCGGCGGGGGGGCGATCAACGCCCCTGCAACCGCGCCGCCCGCTCCCGAACCTCCGGAAGCCGCGCCAACAACGCCGCCCCCGGGCAACTCGTCATGTACCCGTCCTTGTGGCCCGCGAGAGCGGGAAGCGTGGCGGTCGTACCGGCGGCGTACCGGCTGAGGTTGTTGCTGGACACCAGGTGCGCCTTGGCGCGCGGGTCCACATCCGCGAGGCCGAGTTTCCACGCGGCCAGTGCCGCTATCGCGTCCGTCATCGCCCGCGGCACCGCCATCCCGGAGGTGAACGTGCCGATCGCCGCGATACCCGTCGTACGGTGGTTGAAGCCCTGGGTGTGCGCACCGGTGACGGCCCGGTCGACACCCCCCGCCCGCCCCTCGTAGATCGTGCCGCAGCGGTCGACGAGGAAGTTGTAGCCGATGTCGTCCCAGTCCCGGACGCCGGTCTGGCCGGCGTAGAGGTAGCGGATGATGCGGGGCGCGTCCGCGCAGTCGTAGCCGTTCGGCGAGTCGGTGTGGTGGACGAAGACGGCGACGACCTTGTCGTCGTAGCGCGGAGGCGGCTGCGCGTGCCGGGAGAGGGCGTCGAGCCAGGCCGAGCGGGGCACGATGCGCGGCCTGGCGGCGGTGTGCTGGACAGCCACGGGGCGGGCCGCGACGGGCCGTCGTACGGCGGTCGTGGCCTTGCGTCCGATGCCGTTCGCGCACAGGGCCAGCACCAGGACGGCGGCGAGGCCGGGCAGGCAGGCCAGTATCAGGAGCGCGGGACGGGGTATTCGTACCCGGCGCCGGCGCCGTGCACCCGGCGTTCTTCTCAGAACACGCATGGTCACACTCTCGGCCGGAAACGCTCCGTCCGCGATGTGTGCTGTGCCACCCGGTGGAACCATCGTCCTGGTCCGGCACGTTTCTGGGGGTACACGCACGCGTGGCGGCTTCCCGGGAGCCACGCGCGCGTGACTGATCAGTGGGCCCGTTCCTCGCGTACTAAGGGTTCCGAGAGAAAGGCGGCTCCGTGGACCTGCTCGACCTGCTGTTGTTGCTGGTGATCCTCGCCTACGCGGCGTCCGGGTACCGGCGCGGCCTCGTCGCCGGATGTGTGTCGCTCGCCGGGTTCGTGGGCGGTGCGATCGTCGGTGTGTGGGTGCTGCCGTGGGTGATGGACCTGGTGACACCGGGGACGACGGCGGCGACGGTGACCGCGGTGCTCACCGTGCTGGTGCCGGCGGTGGTCGGACACGAACTGGCGGGGCGGCTCGCGCTCAAGCTGCGCAAGGAGCTGGACCAGGGGCCGCTGCGGGTGGCCGACGGGATCGGCGGGGCCGCGGCGAACTCGGTGGCGGTGATGATCGTGGCGTGGGTGGCCGCGAGCGTGCTGGGCGCGTCCTCGTCCGCGACGGTCACGACGGCGATCCAGGACTCGACACTCCTGGGCAGCGTGCAGAAGCTCATGCCGGACACGACACCTACGTGGTTCTCACGGGCCACCTCCGCGCTCACCGAGGCGGGCTTCCCGCAGGTCTTCAACCCGTTTGAGAACGCGTCGACGGCCGAGGTCGCCAAGCCCACCGGCGACAGCGTCACCGCCGCCGCGACGAGCGCCTCCAAGCGCAGCACGGTCAAGATCGAGGGCTCCTCGGGCACCCAGGGCCGCGAGGGCAGCGGCTTCGTGTTCGCCCCGCAGCACGTGATGACCAACGCGCACGTGGTGGCGGGCATCGACAACCCGACCGTCCGCATCGGCGGGGTCGGGCGGTCGTACGAGGCACGGGTGGTCCTCTTCGACCCGAGCAAGGACGTCGCCGTGCTGTACGTGCCGCGGCTGTCCGCGCCCGTGCTGCGCTTCGACGACAGCGCGGCGCGCGGCGACTCGGCCGTGGTGGCCGGCTATCCCCAGGACGGCGACCTGAACCTCCAGGCCGCCACCGTCGCCAACCGGGTCAACGCGACCGGGCAGAACATCTACAACAACGGGACCGTCACCCGCGAGATCTACTCGATCCGCTCCACGGTCCGCCCCGGCAACTCCGGCGGCCCGCTCCTGACGACCGACGGCAAGGTCTACGGCGTCGTCTTCGCCCGCTCCACGCAGGACGACGAGACGGGGTACGTGCTGACGGCCGACGAGGTCTCCGGGGACGCGCAGCGCGCGGCGACCGCGACGGCGGAGGTGGACACGGGCGACCTGGTCACGTCGTAGGCCACGCCGTAGCTCACAGGGCGCGGCCCATCAGCACGTCGTCGACGTACTCCCCGTCGAGCAGGAACTCCTCCGGCAGCACGCCCTCGACCGCGAACCCCTCGGCCGCGTAGAGCGTCCGCGCCGGGGTGTTGTGGCCGAGCACGCGCAGGGTGAGCCGCCG
>NZ_JAWOAI010000317.1:0-11725 GCF_033194735.1 Streptomyces sp. W16 | reverse complement strand
GGCTCCGGCGCCTGGTGAGGGCCTCCTGCTCGGCGCTGTCGGGGTCGTACGCCTCGGGGTCGCTGCCGCGCTTGCGGGGGCGCGCGGGCAGCGCCTCGCGCCACTGCTCGTCGTAGCGCTCGTCGTCCTCGCCGAACTCGTCCTCGTCTTCGGGGTCGTGGACGATGCCCAGCTTCACGCCGAGCAGCCGCAGCCGCTGCGGGATCGCGTTGACGGGCGTGGCCGTGACGACCAGCAGCCCGAAGATCGTGAGCAGCACGAGCAGGGGTACGGCGAGCACTTCGCCCATGGTGTACGTCAGCGGGGTCGCCACGCCCCAGCCGATGAGGCCGCCGGCGTCCCTTATCGCCTGCATGCCGTCGCTGCGGGCGGGCGCGCCGCAGGCGATGTGGACCTGGCCGAGGACGCCGATGACGAGCGCGGACAGGCCGATCACGATGCGGCCGTTGGCCTCGGGCTTCTCCGGGTGGCGGATGAAGCGCACGGCGATCACCGCGAGCAGTATCGGCACGAGCAGGTCGAGGCGGCCGAAGGCGCCCGTCACCAGGATCTCGACGAGGTCGCCGACCGGGCCGCGCAGGTCGGCCCAGGTGCCGGCGGCGACGATCAGCGCGAGGCCGAAGAGGAGCAGCGCGACGCCGTCCTTGCGGTGGGCCGGGTCCAAGTTCTTCGCGCCCTGCCCTATGCCGCGGAACACGGCGCCGACGGCGTGCGCGGTGCCGAGCCAGAGGGCGCGCACGAGTTTGACGATGCCACCGGTGGGGCTGGGCGCGGGCTTGGGCGCCGGGCGGGCGGTCTTCTTGGCGACCGCCTTCTTCGCCGGCGCCCTTTTCGCGGCGGCCTTCTTCGCCGGAGCCTTCGCCGGAGCAGCCCTCTTGGCGGGCTGCTTCTTGGCTGCGGAGGGACGTGAGGCCATAGGTGTGAGGTTACCTGTGGAGAGCGCAGGGGACACGTGTGCCCACTGCTTCACCCGTTCGTGTCGCCCGTACGGGACGGGGAACTGACGCTCGCTCACGCACAACTGCGCCCGCGGCGGACGTCAGTTCTGCGACGGGACCGAAGGTGCTCCGGTGCCGGTGCCCGGCTCCAGGGCGTCGAGTGCCCGGCGCAGCCCGGTGAGTTTGCGTTCGAGATGGGCCGCGGTGGCCACAGCCGCCGCGTCCGCCGACTCGTCGTCGAGCTGCTTGGACAGCGCCTCCGCCTGCTCCTCGACTGCCGCGAGCCGCGCCGACAGCTCGGCGAGCAGTCCGGCCGGTTCCTTGGCCGCACCGACCGCGGGCTTGCCGCCGCCCTCCAACTGGAGTCTCAGCAGCGCCGCCTGCTCCCGCAGTTGGCAGTTCTTCATGTACAGCTCGACGAAGACCGAGACCTTCGCGCGCAGCACCCACGGGTCGAACGGCTTGGAGATGTAGTCGACCGCGCCCGCCGCGTAACCCCGGAAGGTGTGGTGCGGGCCGTGGTTGATCGCGGTGAGGAAGATGATCGGGATGTCCCGGGTCCGCTCCCGTCGCTTGATGTGCGCGGCGGTTTCGAAACCGTCCATGCCTGGCATCTGGACGTCCAGCAGAATGACCGCGAAGTCGTCCGTGAGCAGTGCTTTGAGCGCTTCCTCCCCGGACGATGCCCGAACCAGTGTCTGATCGAGCGCAGAGAGGATGGCCTCCAGCGCCAGCAGATTCTCCGGCCGGTCATCGACCAGGAGGATCTTGGCCTTCTGCACCATGGCCCGCCCTCCTCGCCCCGGATGTGCACCGGGCGCCGCCCCAGAGGACGGCTCTCTTGCGCCGCCCGTCCTTGTGCCGGTCATGGTAGCCGCACCCCGCCTGTCGCCACACCCTGTCACCGCGATGTCACTGTGCACGAAGCAGAAACGTAGCGGGAGACCAGAAGGTTCCCCGAATCCCGTGCTTCTACACGGCTCCGGACACACTGAGTCAGCAACTCCGCGTGCACACCGGCCGTTCCCCGCACCGTTCCCACTGCTTTCCCGTCAGGTCCGGTCGTTTCCGTCACTCCGGACGCATCCACTGCTCCATCACCGACAGCAGGTGATCGGGATCGACCGGCTTGGTGACGTAGTCCGAGGCGCCGGACTCGATCGCCTTCTCCCGGTCGCCCTTCATCGCCTTCGCGGTCAGCGCGATGATCGGAAGCCCGGCGAACTGCGGCATCCTGCGGATCGCCGTCGTCGTCGCGTATCCGTCCATCTCGGGCATCATGATGTCCATCAGAACGACCGTCACATCGTCGTGCTGCTCCAGGACTTCGATGCCCTCACGGCCGTTCTCCGCGTACAGCACGGACAGCCCGTGCTGCTCCAGGACGCTCGTCAGCGCGAAGACGTTGCGGATGTCGTCGTCGACGATCAGCACCTTCTCCCCGCCGAACCGGATGCCCCGGCGCGACGTCGGCGCCGACTCCTCGGCCGCCCACTGGTCCCGCACGGTCTGCCCGAGTTGCATAAACTGCTCGACGGCCCTACGACGCCTCCTGAAGAGCGCGGCGGCACCGTTCTGCGTCTCGTGGTACGACTTCACCTCGGCCGGCGTCTCGATGTCCACCTCGCTCCGCTCCGACAGCTCGGCGAGCTCCGCGGCGGACGACGCCACGAGGTCGCCCGCCTCCAGCGCGGGCAGCTGCTGGTAGCCCTGCGGGGGCAGTTCGCTCGGGTGCAGCGGCAAATACAGCGTGAACGTCGAACCGCGTCCCGGCTCACTCTGCGCGAAGATCTCACCGCCGAGCAGCTGCGCGATCTCCCGGGAGATCGACAGCCCGAGGCCCGTACCGCCGTACTTGCGGCTGGTCGTACCGTCCGCCTGCTTGAACGCCTCGAAGATGACCCGCATCTTGCTGCCCGCGATCCCGATCCCGGTGTCGGTCACCGAGAACGCGATCAGGTCGGCGTCCGCGTCCCGCAGCGAGCCGGCCTCCAGGAGCTGCTCCCGGATGGCCACCGGCACGTCCGCGCCGGCCGGCCGGATGACGAGTTCGACCGCCCCGGAGTCGGTGAACTTCACCGCGTTCGACAGCAGGTTGCGCAGCACCTGGAGCAGCCGCTGCTCGTCGGTGTGGAGCGTGGCGGGCAGTTCCGGCGACACCCGTACGGACAGGTCGAGGCCCTTCTCCGCGGTCAGCGGACGGAAAGTGGCCTCTACGTAGTCGACGAGTTGGACGAGCGCGATACGCGTCGGCGAGACATCCATCTTGCCCGCCTCGACCTTCGACAGGTCCAGGATGTCGTTGATCAGCTGGAGCAGGTCGGACCCCGCGCCGTGGATCGTCTCGGCGAACTCGACCTGCTTCGGGGAGAGGTTCCCCTCCGCGTTGTCAGCGAGCAACTTGGCCAGGATCAGCAGCGAGTTGAGCGGTGTGCGCAGCTCGTGCGACATGTTGGCGAGGAACTCGCTCTTGTAGCGCATGGACACGGCGAGCTGCTCGGCGCGCTCCTCCAGGACCTGCCGGGCCTCCTCGATCTCGGTGTTCTTCACCTCGATGTCCCGGTTCTGCTGGGCCAACAACTCGGCCTTCTCCTCCAGTTCGGCGTTGGACGACTGGAGTGCCTTCTGCCGGTTCTCCAACTCGTCCGACCGCTCCTGGAGTTGTTCGGTCAGCTCCTGGGACTGCTTCAGCAGCAGCTCCGTCTTGGTGTTGACGGAGATGGTGTTGACGCTGGTCGCGATCATCTCGGCGATCTGGTTGAGGAAGTCCTTCTGGATCTGCGTGAAGGGCGTGAAGGAGGCCAGCTCGATGACGCCCAGCACCTTCGCCTCGAACAGCACCGGGAGCACGATCACCTGCGCGGGCGGCGCCTCCCCGAGCCCCGAGGAGATCTTCAGATAGCCGCTGGGCGCGTTCTCCACGAGGATCGTGCGCCGCTCCTGGGCGGCCGTCCCGATCAGCGCCTCACCGGGCCTGAACGACGTCGGCATGGAGCCCATCGAGTAGCCGTAGGACCCGAGCATGCGCAGTTCGTACGCCTCCTCGCCCTCCGCGTCCGCCAGCGGCAGCGCGAGGAAGAACGCGCCGTGCTGCGCGGAGACCACCGGTGTCAGTTCGCTCATGATCAGCGAGGCCACGTCGTCGAGGTCGCGGCGGCCCTGCATCAGTGCGGAGATGCGGGCGAGGTTGCCCTTGAGCCAGTCCTGCTCCTTGTTGGCGATCGTGGTGTCGCGCAGGTTGGCGATCATCTTGTTGATGTAGTCCTGGAGTTCCTGGATCTCCCCGGACGCGTCCACGTCGATCTTCAGGTTCAGGTCACCACGGGTCACCGCGGTCGCCACGCGCGCGATGGCACGCACCTGCCGGGTCAGGTTCCCGGCCATCTCGTTCACCGACTCGGTGAGGTCGCGCCAGGTGCCGTCGACGTCACGCACGCGTGCCTGGCCGCCGAGTTGACCCTCCGTGCCCACCTCGCGGGCCACCCGGGTGACCTCCTCGGCGAAACTGGACAGCTGATCAACCATGGTGTTGATCGTCGTCTTGAGTTCCAGGATCTCGCCGCGCGCGTCAATGTCGATCTTCTTCGTCAGGTCGCCCTTGGCGATGGCCGTGGTGACCATCGCGATGTTGCGTACCTGGCCGGTCAGGTTGGACGCCATGCCGTTCACCGAGTCGGTGAGGTCCTTCCATGTTCCCGCCACACCCGGCACATGCGCCTGGCCGCCCAGGATGCCGTCCGTGCCCACCTCACGGGCCACCTTGGTGACCTGGTCGGCGAACGAACTCAGCGTCTTCACCATGGTGTTGAAGGTGTCGGCGAGCTGCTGCACCTCACCGCGCGCCTCGATCGTCACCGTCCGGGTCAGGTCGCCGTTGGCCACGGCCGCCGCGACCTGGGAGATGTTCCGCACCTGCATGGTCAGGTTGTTGGCCATCAGGTTGACGTTGCCGCTGAGGTCCTTCCAGATGCCCGTGATGCCCGGCACGTGCGCCTGGCCGCCCAGGATGCCCTCGGTGCCCACCTCGCGGGCCACCCGGGTCACCTGCTCGGCGAACGACGAGAGTTGATCAACCATGGTGTTGACCGTCGTGACGAGCTCAAGGATCTCGCCCTTGGCGTCAACAGTGATCTTCTTGGACAGGTCGCCCTTGGCGACGGCGGTCGTGACCTCGGCGATCTGGCGCACCTGGATGGTCAGGTTGTTCGCCATGAAGTTCACCGACTGCGTGAGGTCCTTCCAGGTGCCGGAGACACCCTGCACCTCGGCCTGACCGCCCAACTGGCCCTCGGTGCCCACCTCGCGGGCCACTCGCGTGACCTCCTCGGCGAACGAGGACAGCTGGTCGACCATCGTGTTCAGGGTGTTCTTCAGCTCCAGGATCTCGCCGCGCGCGTCCACGGTGATCTTCTGGGACAGGTCACCCCGGGCCACCGCGGTCGCGACTTGCGCGATGTTGCGCACCTGGGCGGTGAGGTTGCCGGCCATGCCGTTCACCGAGTCGGTCAGGTCGCGCCACACACCGGCGACGCCCGGCACCTGCGCCTGCCCGCCCAGGCGGCCCTCCGTGCCCACCTCACGGGCCACCCGGGTCACCTGGTCGGCGAATGCGGAGAGCTGGTCGACCATCGTGTTGATGGTGTTCTTCAGTTCCAGGATCTCGCCGCGCGCGTCCACGTCGATCTTCTGGGACAGGTCACCCTGGGCCACCGCCGTCGTCACCTGGGCGATGTTGCGCACCTGGGAGGTCAGGTTCCCGGCCATCGAGTTGACGGAGTCGGTGAGTTCCTTCCAGGTGCCCGAGACGCCGTCCACGCGCGCCTGGCCGCCGAGCCGGCCCTCGGTGCCCACGTCCCGGGCCATCCGGGTCACCTGGTCGGCGAACGACGACAGTTGATCGACCATCGTGTTGACGGTGTTCTTCAACTGAAGCATCTCGCCGGACACGTCGACGGTGACCTTCTGCGACAGATCGCCGTTGGCCACGGCCGTCGTCACCTGCGCGATGTTGCGCACCTGGCCGGTGAGGTTGCGGAATGCGGTGTTGACCGAGTCGGTCAAGTCCTTCCATGTACCGGCCGCGCCCGGCACCTGCGCCTGGCCGCCCAGCTCGCCCTCGACACCGATCTCGCGCGCCACGCGCGTGACCTCGGCACCGAACGAGGACAGTTGATCAACCATCCCGTTGACGGTGTTCTTCAGTTCCAGCATCTCGCCGGCGACGTTCACGGTGACCTTCTGGGACAGGTCACCGCTCGCCACGGCGGTCGTCACGGCCGCGATGTCCCGCACCTGGATCGTCAGGTTCCGGAAGACCGTGTTCACCGAGTCGGTGAGGTCCTTCCACGTCCCCGCCGCACCCGGCACGTTCGCCTGCCCGCCGAGCTGCCCTTCAGCGCCGACCTCGTTGGCCACGCGCGTGACCTCGTCGGCGAAGGTGCGCAGCGTCTCGGTCATCTGGTTGATCGTCTCGGCGAGCTGGGCGACCTCGCCGCGCGCCGACACGGTCACCTT
The DNA here is from genome assembly GCF_033194735.1 of Streptomyces sp. W16. Lineage (NCBI taxonomy): Bacteria > Bacillati > Actinomycetota > Actinomycetes > Kitasatosporales > Streptomycetaceae > Streptomyces > Streptomyces sp. W16. The sequence goes on along the minus strand of NZ_JAWOAI010000317.1, from coordinate 5,273 downwards.
CTGCGACAGGTCACCGTTGGCGACCGCAGTCGTCACCTGGGCGATCCCGCGCACCTGGGCCGTCAGGTTGCCGGCCATGATGTTCACCGAGTCGGTGAGGTCCTTCCACACCCCGGCCACACCCGGCACCTGAGCCTGGCCGCCCAACTCGCCCTCGGTGCCCACCTCACGGGCGACTCGCGTCACCTCGGAGGAGAACGAGGACAGCTGGTCCACCATCGTGTTGACGGTGTTCTTCAGCTCCAGCATCTCGCCTGCGACGTGAACGGTGACCTTCCTGGACAGGTCGCCCTTCGCGACCGCCGTGGTCACCAGCGCGATGTCCCGCACCTGGGCCGTCAGCCGGTACGCCATCGTGTTGACGGACTCCGTGAGGTCCTTCCAGGAGCCGGACATGCCACGCACGCGTGCCTGCCCGCCGAGCTTGCCCTCGGTGCCCACCTCGCTGGCCACACGCGTGACCTCGTCGGTGAACGTCGACAGCTGGTCGACCAGATTGTTGACCGTCCGCCCGACCTTCAGGAACTCCCCGCGCAGCGGATGCCCGTTCCCGTCGTCCTGAGCCTGCGTCCGCAGCTCCATACGCGGCGACAGATCACCCTCCGCCACCGCGGAGAGCACCCGTCCGACCTCGGAGACGGGCCGTACGAGGTCGTCCACGAGCGCGTTGGAGGCGTCGATGGCGGTCGCCCAGGAACCCTCGTAGGCGCCCGCCTCCAGCCGCTCCGTGAGCTTTCCCTCACGGCCCACCATGCGCCGCACCCGCGACAGCTCACCCGTGAGGTGCAGATTGCGGTCGGCCACCTCGTTGAACACGGCGGCGATCTCCGACATCACGCCGTCGCCGGACACCGTGAGCCGCTTGCGGAAGTTCCCGTCCCGCATGGCGACCAGAGCGGTCAGCAGCCGGTCCAAGGAGGCCGCGTCCACCTCCGTGGTCCCATTGCGCGGTTTGCGCTGGTTCTTCAGGGACTGTCCGCCTTTCGCGCGCGTCTTGGTGGCCCGCGTCGCTGCGCCAGACTCCACTGTGTCCCTCCCGCAGGGGTCGACCGTTACTGCTGTGCTCGGGTGCTACTGCTCGGCGTATCAGTTACTGCCGCGTATCTCTGCCCGGTTTACCGGGCTTCAACAGGGCCTGCTGCCCTCCATACACAGAAGACACCCAGCCTGCCCGGACCTTCACCAGAATCCTGCCCAGTGTTTCACCCTGCCTGAACCAGGCCATAACAGTTCGGCAGCTTCGCACACGGTCCGCACACCCTGAAGACGGAAACACTGCGGACCGGCATCCGCATGGACGGTGAAGGTAAGTAACCTTGCATGCGGCTGTCCAGCCGCGCCGGTTCCGTCCGGCCTGGGCGGTGGCACGAGCACGAGCGGGCAGGCATCGGAGGGGCACCGCACCATGACCACCGGACTGCATCCTGGAGGAACGCCCCAGGATCCCCCGCCGACCGGGAACCAGTCGTTGCCCCGGCAGGCGCCGATCGGCCATGGGCCCCTGCCCGCCGACAACAGGCCGAGGAGTTCTGTGATCACCGCGCGCGCGGCAGCCAGCTTCGAGCCCGTCGGACGATCGGTCGCCACCGCGCGGTCCTTCGTCCGCGACACCCTGCAGGGCTGGGGATTCGCCGACATCGTCGACGACGCCGTGGTCCTCACCAGCGAGCTGGTGACCAACGCCGTGGTCCACGCCGGCACGGCCGCGGATGTTCTGTGCCTACGGAGTGACGACGGTGCGCGGATCGAGGTCGCCGACCACTATCCGGAGCGCGAGATCCCCCTCCAGGGGGCCGCGATCACCATGAGCAGCCCCGACCGCGAGGGCGGACGCGGCCTCCAGCTGTGCGCGGCCCTGGCCAGCCGCTGGGGCGTCGACTACACCCCCACGCAGAAACTGGTCTGGTTCCAACTCGACCTCCCCGCCCGCCCGGTGGGCACTCGCACGGCCGGCCCGTCCCTGCCCGCCGCCCTGCTCCCGCTCGCCGACGGCAGGGTCCGCGTCGCGGTCGTCCAGATCGACCGTACGGGCTCCATCGCGTCCTGGAACGAAGACGCAGAGGAACTCTTCGGCTACGCCGCCGAGCAGGTCACCGGCAAGCCCCTGACCGACCTCGCGGCCTGGCCGCACACCCCCGGCACCAGCACCGGTATCGCCGAGGCACTGCGCCTCTCACGCTGGGAGGGCAGTTACGGCATCCGCGGCGCCGACGGCCGCGTGATCCCGGTGTACGCCTCCCACCTCCGCGTCCGCGACACCGGCGGCGAGCCGTCAACCGTGTGCCTCCTGGTGAGGGACCACGAACGCGCGGTTCTGCAGACCCCGATGCGCGGCCCCGCCCCCGACGCGGCGTCCACCCCGGACGGCCAGAACACCGACCCCTTCGAGGTGTTCATCGGCTCCCCCGCGCCGGACGACCTCGACGGCCTCCTCCAGCGCACGGTCGAGCGCGCCCGCGACATGCTCGACGGGGACTCCGCCTTCCTCCTCCTCGCGACGGACGACGAAACGGAGTTGGAGGTCCGCGCCTCCACCGGCCTGCCCTCCGCCCGCCAACGCTTCGCGCGCGTGCCCGTCGAAGCCGGCCCCGGCCGCTACGGCTCCGCCCGCATGCCGGCCGTCCACGAGGACCTCCAAGCCGTCCCGGGCGCCGTACCGCTCCTCAGCGGCACCGGAATGCGCTCCGTCGTCACGGTCCCCCTGAAGGTCGAAGGCCGCCTCACCGGCTCCCTCGGAGTGGCGGCCGAAGGCCCCAACAAATACTCGAACGAAGAAGCCCTGCGCCTCCAATTCGCCGCCGACCGCATCGCGTTGGCGGTCGAATCGGCCCGCCTTGGCGAACTGGAACGCCTGCGCCGCGGCTCACTCAGCTTCCTGGTGGAGGCCTCCGACCTCCTCGCCGGCACCCTGGACCGCGACCAGACCCTCGCCCTCATGGCCCAGATGACGGTCCCGACCCTCGCGACCTGGTGCGCGGTCTACACGATCGCCGACCAGGCCTCCGACCCGTACCTCTCGTACGTCCTGCACGAGGACGAGGAACTCATCGACGGCATCAAGTCGCTGCTCTCCAAGATCGCGCCCCCGGACCCGGTACCCACCCCCGGCGCCCGCGTCTGGGCCGCCCCCGCCGAGGCCGCCCACCAGGCCGCCCTGCGCACCTCCATGCGCAGCCTCGGCCTCGGCGAGCCCACCCGCCGCGTCAGCTCGGGCATCGGCCCAACTCTCGCCACGGCTTCGGCAGTCGGCGGCGAGACGGTCGTCCTCCCCCTGGTCGCCCGCAACCGCGTCATCGGCATGCTGACCCTCGGCAAGCCCACCGACGAACACTTCCGCCAGGAAATCCTGGAACTGGCCGAGGACTTGAGCCGCCGAGCCGCCCTCGCCCTCGACAACGCCCGCCTGTACTCGGAGCGCACGGCGATCAGCCAGTCCCTCCAGCGCAGCCTCCTGCCCCCCGACCTCCCGCACATCGAGGGCGTCGAGGTCGAGGTCATCTACCGCGCGGCGGGCGAGGGCAACGAGGTCGGCGGCGACTTCTACGACCTCTTCCCCATCCGCGACGGCGTCTACGGCTTCGCCATCGGCGACGTCTGCGGCACGGGCCCCGAGGCAGCCGCGGTCACCGGCCTGGCCCGCCACGCCCTCCGCCTGCTCGCCAGGGAGGGCTTCGGCGGCCCCGCGGTCCTGGAGCGCCTCAACTCCGCGATCCTCGACGAGGGCGCCCGCAGCCGCTTCCTGACGCTCCTCTACGGCGAGTTGTGGCCCCAGGAGGACGGCAGCGCCAAGCTGAAGGTGGTCTGCGCCGGCCACCCCCTCCCGCTCCGCCTGCGCCAGGACGGCACGGTCGAACCGGCCGCCGAACCGCAGCCCCTCCTCGGCGTAATGGACGACCTGGAGCTCTACGAGCAGACGGTCACCCTCGACCCGGGCGACGTCCTCCTGTGCGTCACGGACGGCGTCACGGAACGCCGCGAAGGCACCCGCATGCTGGGTGACGACGGCCTCACGGACGTCCTCACCACCTGCACGGGCCTCACGGCCGGAGCGGTCGCGGCCCGCATCATGCGCGCGGTCGAACGATTCGCGTCGGACGCCCCGTCCGACGACATGGCAATTCTGGCGATGCGCGTCCCGGGCCTCCAGAAGGACTGACACCCGAACACGCAAAAGGCCCCGCCCAATTGGGCGGGGCCTTTCAGTTAATGGAGCCCTCTAACGGAATCGAACCGTTGACCTTCTCCTTACCATGGAGACGCTCTACCGACTGAGCTAAGAGGGCCTGTCGCTTTCCCGAGGTTTCCCTCGCGGCAACGAAACAGATCATACCCCGAACAGGCCTGTGCGCCCAACCACCGCCGCCCGACCCCGACTCGGTCAGAAAGCGGGCTGCAGCAGTCCCCCGAGCGCATTGCACGCGGACACGATCCGCTGCATCTCCCGCTTCGTCAACGAAGCGTCCACCGGCAGCGCCAGCGTCTCGTCCGAGGCCCGCTCGGTCTCCGGGAGAGCCACACACCTCCGGTACTCCGGCAGCCGATGCACAGGCGTCTTCACCGGCACCCGGCACTCAACTCCCCTACCGCGCACAGCCCGAGCGAAGGCATCACGGTCCGGCCGCCCGTTCCCCGGCACCCGCACGACGTACTGCTGGTAGGTGTGCCCGTTCCCACCATCGGGCGTCCGCACCCCGCGCAACTTCGCATCAAGATAGGAGGCTCGCTCCCGCCGCTGAGCCACCTCGTCGTACGGCGCCTCGGACTCCCCCTGCTGCAACACCAGCAACCCATGCCGCTGCCCGACCCCGAGCAACCGCGCCATATCAGCCGACCGACCGAATCGATGTACGACAACTATCGCCGCCGTACGCGGAGTTACGGCCGCTTCGACAGCGGACGCGTCGAGGCAGTAGGTCACCGGATCTATGTCGGCGAACACCGGCAGCCCACCCGCGAGAGTGACGGCCTCGGCGACTTCCACGTTCCCGAACGCCGGCACGACGACCTCGTCACCGAGTCCGACGCCTGCGGCCCTGAGCATTGCAGCAGTACCCATGCTCGGATGGTGATTGCGCAACGTGAACTTCAAGTGACGGCAAACAAAAAAGGGTTGGACCCCGAACCGAAGTTCAGGATCCAACCCTTTCAATATTTGTTCGGCGGCGTCCTACTCTCCCACAGGGTCCCCCCTGCAGTACCATCGGCGCTGTAAGGCTTAGCTTCCGGGTTCGGAATGTAACCGGGCGTTTCCCTCACGCTATGACCACCGAAAC